>CALKXZ010000266.1 GCA_938003775.1 uncultured Granulosicoccus sp.
ATGGCAGTTCGCCATGATGTATGTGCATGGCACCGAATTCTGCACACCGCTGTAAGGTCGGCACCGCTTTGCCTGGGTTTAACAGACCCTCCGGGTCAAAGGCGGCCTTGACTGCGTGAAACTGCGTCAACGTATTGGAATCGAACTGCACACACATCTCGTTGATTTTCTCCATACCAACGCCATGCTCACCGGTCACCGTGCCACCCACTTCGACGCACAACTGCAATATTTGACTGCCTAACTGCTCAGTGCGATGCAGCTCTCCAGGCTTGCCAGCATCGAACATAATCAATGGATGCAGGTTGCCATCACCGGCATGAAATACATTGGCAATTGGCAAACCAAATTCGTTCGACATCTGCTCCATACGCTGCAGAACGTGTGAAAGCTGTTTGCGCGGAATAGTGCCATCAATACAATAGTAATCAGGCGCCAGACGCCCAACAGCCGGGAATGCAGACTTCCTGCCCTTCCACAGCAGCAAGCGCTCAGCTTCACTGGCAGCAATGTGCAAGCTGGACACAGAACAGGACTGAAAGACCTCACAAACACCGGCAACCTGCGTATCGACCTCCTCAGCCATACCATCGAGTTCACACAACAACAGCGCCGCCGCGTCGGTTGGATACCCGCATTTAGCAAAGGCTTCCGCAGCCACAATAGCAGGGTTATCCATCAGCTCAAGACCCGCTGGAATAATGCCTGCAGCAATGACCTTGCCCACGGCATCTCCAGCACTCTCCACGCTATCGAACGCTGCCATGACCAATTTAGCCACGGGTGGAACAGGCAATAGCTTTACCCTGACTTCGACCACCACCGCCAACATGCCCTCAGAACCTGTGATCAGCGCCAGCAGATCGTAGCCCGCGTTATCGTATCCAGCGGCGCCCAGTGTCACGAGATCACCGTCGATAGTGACCACATCCACGGAAAACACGTTATGCACAGTCAAGCCGTATTTCAGGCAATGCACACCACCGGAATTCTCAGCCACATTTCCACCAATAGAGCAGGCAATTTGAGACGATGGATCGGGGGCATAGTAAAGCCCGTGTGGCCGGGCTGCATCGGAGATAGCAAGATTTCTCACACCCGGCTGAACCCGCGCAAAACCATGCTCAGCATTGAGTTCAAGAATTTTGCTGAACTTGGCAAGGCCCAGTAATATTCCGTCTTCGTGCGGTAAAGCGCCACCGGAGAGTCCCGTACCAGCGCCTCTTGCCACCACCGGTACCTGCCACTCTTTCGCCCAACGTAAAACAGCCTGCACCTGTTCAATGGTGTCAGGCAACACCACCAGTAACGGTGTGGCCTTCATGGCGGTCAGTCCGTCTGATTCATACGGAATCAGTTCTTCGCTCGTCGACAGGACTGCCTCTTCCGGCACTAACCGGGCCAGCTCCTGCGCATAACGCGCTCGACGAGCAAGCCGGTCTGTCAGTTGTGCCGGAGACAATGTAGCGGACAGTACTGCGGACATACAGTTACTCCATGCAATATTAGTGGAACAAGAATACCTTACGTAGCCAAGGTGTTTATCGCTCACCCATGAGATGAGAATCGTAGTTTGGCTACACAATAACGCAGTGTCTCGTCAAGCTACTCGATTAAGCAGGCACAGCTGCCAATGTCAACAGGCCAATATATTGCCGGTGGGTGCGCTAGAATAACGTTATAAACCGCTGGTAATGAGCCGAATTCATCACCAACCCGTGTTACTAAACTACAAAAGACAACAGACCTGATGAGACGCAGACGCAACGCCAAAATTATTGGCACCCTCGGCCCGTCCAGCAATTCGCACGACACCATTTTGAAACTATTCGATGCCGGCATCGATGTTTTTCGCCTCAATTTCAGCCACGGCAGCCACGAGGATCATGCCAAGACGCATGCGATCATCCGCAGCATTGAGACAGAGCGCCAGCGCCCTATCGGTATTCTGGCTGACCTGCAAGGCCCAAAATTACGGGTAGGCACGTTTAAGAACAGCAAAGAAATGCTCAAAGCAGGCGATCACTTCACCCTGGATCAAGACCCAACGCCAGGTGATGCGTCACGCGCACCTTTGCTGCATCCAGAGATCTTCGCCGCGCTAACTGTCGGTGCACAACTACTGGTTAACGATGGCAAAATCCGCCTTAAGGTTATCGAATTTACCGACACCTCAGCGTTGACTGAAATCATCGTTGGCGGCGAAATCAGCAGCAACAAAGGCGTTAACGTTCCGGATCTGTATTTGCCCATATCACCCTTGACCGACAAGGACAGGGCTGACTTGTCTTATGCGCTGTCACTGGGTGTCGATTGGGTCGCTATGTCGTTTGTGCAACGCCCTGAGGACATGACCGAGCTGCGTGAATTGGTCGGAAATCAGGCGGCGATTATGGCCAAACTAGAGAAGCCGAGCGCCATAGAACATCTGACGGCCATCGTACAACTCAGTGATGGTGTGATGGTTGCGCGTGGTGATCTGGGTGTTGAGATGCCACAAGAAAAAGTACCCGTTGTTCAGAAAAAAATATTGCGCAATGCGCGCCAGGAAGGCAAACCCGTTGTGGTCGCCACGCAAATGCTCGAATCGATGATTCAGGCGCCAATTCCCACGCGCGCCGAGAGCTCCGATGTGGCTACGGCTATTTATGATGGCGCTGATGCCGTCATGCTTTCTGCTGAAACAGCGGCCGGTAACTACCCGGTTGAAGCAGCCACAGCCATGAATCGCATTATCATTGAAGTCGAGAAAGACCCGTACTACCGTAAAAGCGTCGATGCCGCAATTCCCACACCGGGCGATACAGTCGCCGATGCGATCAGTTCTGGTCTACGACACATGGCTACCATCATGCCGCTGGCTGCCACATTCACCTATACAGAATCGGGATTTTCCAGTTTTCGGGCAGCTCGCGAGCGCCCCGAAGCCCCGGTTATCGGGTGTACCCCAAATCGGGAAACCGCTCGCCGACTAGCCTTGGTGTGGGGAGTACACGCCGTGATTCACGAAGTGATGAACTCCATTGACGAGATGGTCTCCACAGCCATACGAATCACGCTAGCTGAAGGCTTTGGTGAAATGGGAGAGATTATCGCCATCACGGCGGGTATGCCGTTTGGGCGTACAGGCACCACTAACCTACTGCGCATGACCCGGCTCAAAGAGTTGCCTGATCAGTCCACTTAGCAACACATACTCGCTTGTTGTTCAATCTGACACCCACATCGCACAAACAGGTTAACGTATTACTTGTTCACATTTACGTAGATGGCAACCGGTGA
>CALKXZ010000267.1 GCA_938003775.1 uncultured Granulosicoccus sp.
CACGCGAATTTGCAGCACGCTTCGGCGTAAATGTGCCTTTGGTTTCGATTCAACATCAGTATCTACTTACTGAAACAGTTCAAGGTGTCTCGGATACCTTACCCACCTTGCGTGACCCTGATCGACTGACCTATTACAAGGAGGAGGTCGGTGGTCTGGTCATGGGCGGCTATGAGGTCAACCCAATTCCGTGGGCCGTGAACGGCATACCTGATAGTTTTAGTTATTCCTTGCTTGACAATGATCTTGATCATTTCCAACCAATGATGGCGCAAGCACTGGGGCGGGTACCAGCGTTGGCGGACGCAGGTATCAAGCAGATGATCAATGGACCGGAGAGCTTTACACCCGATGGTAACTTTATTCTGGGCGAAGCTGCAGAATTACAAAATTTCTACATCGGTGCGGGATTCAATGCATTTGGTATTGCCGCTGGCGGTGGTGCGGGAATGGCGCTGGCCGAATGGGTACACACAGGTGCACCGCCGTTTGATTTATGGAGTGTGGATATCAGGCGATTCGGACGCCCTCATAAAGACACCGATTGGGTGCGAACACGAACGCTTGAAGCCTACAGTAAACACTATGCCATGGCGTGGCCACATGAAGAGTACGAGACAGGCCGTCCCTGTCGTCGGTCACCGCTCTATGAGGTACTTAAGCAACAAGGCGCTTGCTTTGGCGAGAAACTGGGTTGGGAGAGACCTAACTGGTTTGCAGATGAAATCGCAGGTGAAAATCCCACCGATGTCTACAGTTTTAATCAACCTAATTGGCATGCGGCGGTGGCCCGCGAACACCGTGCCGTACGCCAGCACGCGGTTCTAATTGATCAAAGCTCGTTTGCTAAATTTCTGTTGAAGGGTCCTGATGCATTGGATGCGTTGAATTGGCTGGCTGCTAATAATGTTGACAAACCTGTCGGGTCACTCACTTACACTCAGATGCTTGATGATAAGGGTGGCATACAGGCAGATGTGACTATCGCGCGTTTGCAATACGACGAATTCTATATTGTTACCGGTACCGGGTTTGCCACCCATGATTATGATTGGATCTCTAAGAATATCCCGACGGGTCTGAACGCTCAGTTAGTGGACGTCACCTCAGCCACCTGTGTCTTATCGCTCATGGGGCCTAATGCTCGCAATATTTTGCAACAGGTAACATACAGTGACGTTACGAATGACGCATTTCCATTTGCCAGTTTTCAGACGATAGGCATTGCAGGTTGCCCAGTGAATGCCTTGCGGATCACCTATGTGGGTGAATTGGGTTGGGAGCTGCATTTACCAACAGAGTACGCCCATACTGTATACCACGCATTGATGAGCGCAGGGCATTCATGCGGATTGATCAATGCAGGTTATCGTGTGATAGAAGCCTGCCGATTAGAGAAAGGTTACAGAGCCTGGGGTAGTGATATTGGGCCAGACCATACGCCGCTGGAGGCTGGTCTTCAGTGGGCTGTTAAAGATCTAACAACCGACATACCGTTCAAGGGTCGTGATGCCGTGGCAACGCAGCGCGAACTGGGTGTGAATAAGATGCTGACTGGTTTTTCGATACCAGGCTCGGGTGTGATGTTATTGGGCAGGGAGACTATTTATCGTAATGGTGAACGAGTAGGCTGGCTCAGTAGTGGGGGCTATGGACACCATGTGGGTTGTACTATCGGTTACGGGTATGTCCGCAACCCGGCTGGCATGGATGATCAGTTTATCTTAAACGGTCAGTATCAGCTTGACGTGGCAACACAGCGTATTGATTGTCAGGTTCACCTGCATCCGTTATACGACCCGGCAATGAGCAGGATAAAATGTTAACAAACACATTTTATTCTTTGCATGAAATCCTATAATAATGCGTTAATTTTATGCACGATTTTCTTGTAAAACGTTGCTGACCATTCATGCCTCTTGGCTGTTTCCAACCACCACAGACCATTCTCACCGGTTTTTTTCACTCATAACGCCTACAGTCGAGATGCCCACGTGCAGTTTCCATCACCACCGCCGTATCCTTCTCAACGATCCGCTGTTATGGCTGACAACATGGTCGTGGCATCACAGCCGTTGGCAGGTCAGGCGGGGCTTTCCATGCTGGCAAAAGGCGGCAACGCTGTTGATGCTGCATTGGCATCAGCCATTGCTCTAACGCAGCTTGAACCCACTGGAAATGGTTTGGGCTCTGATGCATTTGCCATTGTCTGGGACGGCTCACAGCTGCATGGTCTGAATGCATCCGGACGTTCACCGCTGGCATGGCAAGCTGATCGGTTTAAATCATCGGGTGCTATACCCGCCCGTGGTTGGGAAACGGTGACGGTGCCAGGTGCGGTGGGTGGCTGGGTCGAACTGCATCAACGATTTGGTCAGTTACCGTTCGAGACATTATTTGAACCTGCCATTGGCTATGCACAGAATGGTTTTATCGTCTCGCCAATTATCGGCAAACTCTGGCGCATGGCAGCATCGGAATTAAAAGACCAACCGGGGTTTACGCAGCATTTTCTGTTAGATGGACAAGCACCCAAAGCTGGTCAACGGTTTGTCAATAGAGTTGCTGCACGTACCTTGCAATCAATTGCAGAATCACGCGGTGAATCGTTTTATCGCGGTCATCTCGCAGAACAGATCGCTGCCGATGCGGCTAAGCACAACAGTGCGCTATCTATTGAAGATTTGGCTGGTAATTCACCTGAGTGGTGTGGCACGCTGTCTCAACGATTTGATGATTTTGTCCTGCACGAGATACCCCCGAACGGTCAGGGTATTGCTGCGTGTATGACTCTGGGCATGCTTTCACACACGCCTATTCGTGATTTTCAACCCGATGACCCTAAAGCCATACATTTAATGCTTGAAGCCATGAAATTGGCATTTTCTGATTCAGCAGCGTATGTAGCAGACCCAACCTATATGGGTGAGGTGACATCCGAATATCTCCTTGATCCAAACTATCTTAGTGCTCGTGCACAATTGATCGACCCGGCAAAGGCTCAGAATTTCAACAGTGGTTCGCCTCGCCAAGGAGGTACAGTTTGCCTATCAGCTGCGGATAGCAACGGCATGATGGTGTCATTTATACAGTCAAATTACGCAGGTTTTGGCTCTGGTGTTGTGGTACCCGGTACCGGCATACATTTGCAGAATCGTGGCTGCGGATTTACATTGGAAGCCGACCACCCTAATCAACTCGGTGGTGCGAAACGACCGTTTCATACGATAATTCCCGGTTTTCTGATGGGTAAAACCGATCCAATAATGGCGTTTGGTGTCATGGGTGGCATGATGCAAGCACAAGGCCATGTGCAAATGTGCGTGCGCACCCAGCTATGGGGTCAGGATGTACAAAGCGCTGCTGATGCACCGCGTTGGCGAGTCACCGATGGTCTGGGCGTGTCTTGTGAGCAGTCGATGGATCAACACATACTTCAGTCATTGGCTAAAATGGGCCATGATGTGGTTGTTGAGAAACCGGATCTGGCTTTTGGTTTTGGTGGCGCACAACTCATTCATCGGTTACCTTCCGGAGGCTATGCAGGTGGTTCAGACCCACGAAAAGATGGTGGGGCCTACGGTTTTTAATGCTAAGTTACCGGCGGTTTCAGATCGACTGTCACACTAACACTGTGCGCGTACCAGCCAGTTCTCGATTACGATGTAATGTGACGATCAAGAAACGGGTAGTCAGTGTAACCTTCATGTGCACCGCCGTAAAAGGTGTCGGCGTTTGGCTCATTCAACGTTGCGCCGGTGCGGTAGCGTTCGGGAAGATCGGGATTGGCGATAAAAGGACGACCGAAGGCTACCGCATCAACTCGCGCGTCATTAATTGCGTCTGCAGCAGAATGAGCATCAAACCCACCATTGGCGATGTAAACGCCATCATACTGTTCACGCAGACCAAGCAATAGCAGGCGTTTATCAGTCTCTGGTTTGCTGCCTGGAAACTGTTCAATAACATGTAAATAGGCAAGACCACGTTCCTTAGCCGAGGCGTAAATGGCACTAAAGTGGGCTTTTGGGTCCGAATCTGACATGTCGTTGGCCTCACCTAGAGGTGATAGTCGCAAACCCACTCGGGTGTGGCACCAGACGTTGAGCACCGCGTCAAACACTTCCTCCAGAAAACGCAGGCGTTTTTTAATCGAGCCACCATACTCATCTGTGCGATCATTCACGCCATCTTGCAGGAATTGATCTATCAGGTAACCATTGGCTCCGTGAATCTCAATGCCGTCGAAACCTGCGGCTAATGCTTGTTTTGCCGCTATAGAAAAGTCATTAATAGTGTGTTGTATCTGTTTGGTGCTCATAGCTTCAGGGGACGAGCAGTCGGTGAACCCTTCAGCAGTATAGGTTTTTGCGTTAGCCCGCTGATTGGTTGACGATAAAGGCTGTCGACCTTCTGGCGATAACGACACATGGCCAATGCGCCCTGCGTGCAAGAGCTGACAAAAAATGCGTCCGCCACCAGCATGCACAGCATCGGTAATTTTTTTCCAAGCATCTACATGTGTTTGTTCGTATATTCCAGGTGTGTTCAGATAACCTTTGCCCATGGCAGAGATCTGTGTCGCTTCGCTGACAATCAGGCCAGCCGATGCGCGTTGACGGTAGTATTCGACAGCAAGCGGCAGTGGTGTACCGTCGCTGTGTGCACGGTTTCGTGTTAGTGGTGCCATGAGAACGCGGTTAGGTACGACATAACCACCAATTGTCAATGGCTGAAACAGCACAGATACATCAGACATGGCGTTCAGATTTCCTATGGTAGCGTTGTACAAGCCGTAGGCTGTGACGTAACAGCGTGTAGGACATGGGCTTATACAGAAAGTTTCGCGGGCGCCATGGCATCACCGCTTAGATCACCGTGTGTACGCAGCGCAACATGCCAACCCTAGAAAGGCTAGCCTTTCTAGGCTATAAGCTCATAGCGTATTTTTTGGCTGCATGAAAACGCAAACTAAGTGTCCGTGATAGCGCTGGGGTGTTAAAAAGCACAATGACAATCCAGGCATGTCTGTCGATGAGTAGATTAGATGCTCAAATATTCTCGATAGTCAAAACACGACTAGACTGGTTTGGCGATACAAATGACAGCGATGCTTTGTATGTCTAAAAGCAGTGCAAGCCTTTAGCCAATAAGAATTGTCGGTATCTGAGCCTATCGTCGGATACCGTTTACTAACGCTGGTTGTGAATAATTTGTGATCGATGGTTGCTGTGTGAAATATTTGTTGAATAATATTCAGCTAACATGTCCGCACTGCGCTGGTTGTGACTGAAATTCACGCAAATAGGTGTTTGTGGGACTATCGGATAATCAGAAGCGTTAATCTGCACGATCGATTTGGAGAAAACAAAAAAATGGCACACGCACCAGCGACAAGCACCAAGGCCTCGGATCTACTCGTGCAGGCGATGGAAGTTGAGGGAGTTAAGTACGTATTCGGCGTGCCTGGTGAGGAAAATCTTGACCTTGTGGAATCGCTCAGAACGTCGAACATCCGCTTGATTCTCACCCGGCATGAACAGGGTGCTGCCTTTATGGCGTCTACCTATGGTCGGTTAACGGGCAGGGCTGGTGTTTGTCTGGCGACGCTGGGACCCGGTGCAACTAACTTTGCCACACCCGCTGCTTATGCACATTTGGGTGGTTTCCCCTTGATTATGATCACTGGCCAGAAGCCAATCAAACAATCGAAACAGGGCCAGTTCCAGATTATTGATGTAGTGGGGCTGTTCGATCCTATCTGCAAGATGTCTAAGCAAATTGTCAATGGCAATACCATTCCTGCGCTGGTGCGAGAAGCCTTCCGTGTGGCAGAAGAGGAGCGACCCGGTGCCGTGTTGCTGGAACTGCCCGAGGACATTGCCGAAGAGACGTGCGAAGCACAAATAATTGAGCCGCATAAACGTTACTACGCCGTGGCCGATGACCAGGTTCTGGCTGACGCAGTAGCACTGATTGAAAAAGCCAAGATGCCGTTGGTGCTTATTGGTGCTGGGGCTAACCGAAAAAAAGCCTGTAGCGCAATTTCTGATTTCGTACATACAACGGGCATACCATTTTTTGTCACACAAATGGGTAAGGGTGTGGTTGATGAGCGCTCAGAATTGTTCATTGGTACCGCCGCATTGTCCGAAAACGATTATGTACACGGTGCCATAGATCGGTCGGATTTGATTATCAACATCGGCCATGATGTTGTAGAGAAACCACCGTTTTTCATGGAAGATGGTGGAAAGAAAGTCATACACGTCAATTACAAATCGGCACAGGTGGATCAAGTCTATTTCCCACAAGTTGAAGTAGTGGGAGACCTTGCCGCGTCGATCACGCGTCTAAAGGAAAAATTAGGTGGCAAGCTAAGTTTTGATGCGTCCTACTTCGATACTATCAGGCGGCAAGTAGATTCACACCTTGCCGAAGGTATTGATGATTCGCGTTTCCCAGTCACACCGCAGCGCTTTGTGGCCGATACAAGACGCGTAATGGGTGACAAGGACATTATTGCGTTGGATAACGGTATTTATAAAATTTGGTACGCGCGCAATTACAAAGCTTATGAGCCTAATACCGTTTTGCTGGATAATGCATTAGCAACCATGGGCGCTGGTTTACCTTCAGCTATGGCGGCGGCTTTTTTAAACCCTGACCGCCGAGTTATGGCCATCTGTGGAGATGGTGGGTTTATGATGAACAGTCAGGAGATTGAAACAGCCGTTCGGTTAAAACTCAACCTGGTAGTCACTGTGTTGAATGACAGCTCATACGGTATGATCCGTTGGAAACAAGTTGCCGCAGGCTTCGAAGATTGGGGGCTTGAATTCGACAACCCTGATTTTGTTAAATACGCGGAAAGTTACGGTGCCACAGGTCATCGTATAGAGACAGCAGACGAATTGGTACCGGTTTTTGAGAAGGCTTTTCAGGCGGGTGGTGTTCATTTGATTGATCTGCCGGTTGATTACTCTGAAAACCAGAAAGTACTCATTGACGAATTGGCAGCAAGAGCGTGCCTACTGTGAACAACTCAAACACAATGAATAGCCAAAAAACACTGGAAGTCGTCAATCCGTTCGACCTATCGAGCATTGGTTCGGTTACGTTGAAATCGTGGGAACAAATAGATGCCTATTTGAGCACGGCGAATCAGCTACATGCGAAACGCAAAAACTGGCTACCGACCCACCAGCGTATTGAAATACTCAATAAAGCTGTCGCTATAATGCGAGAGCGATTTGATGAATTGGCATTTCAGATCGCAAATGAAGGTGGGAAACCAATGCTCGATGCGCGGGTTGAGGTTACACGTGCGATTGATGGCGTCGGATTGTGTATCAATGAAATCCCTAATCTTGCCGGCAAGGAGATTCCCATGGATCTCACAGCCGCAGGGGCGGGCAGAATGGCCTTTACAACCCGTGAGCCAATTGGCGTGGTGGTTGCAGTCTCAGCGTTCAATCATCCACTGAATTTGATCGTTCACCAAGTGGCACCGGCAGTGGCAACCGGGTGTCCTGTATTGGTAAAACCAGCCGACGATACACCGCTATCGTGTCAAACGTTTGTCAATATACTGCATGAAGCCGGGCTACCGGAAGAATGGTGTCGATATGTTCCTTGCGATATACCGACTGCAGAACAGATGGTGACTGACCCACGTGTTGCGTTCTTCAGCTTTATTGGCTCCGCCAAGGTTGGTTGGATGTTACGTTCAAAGCTGGCTCCCGGTACACGTTGTGCTCTGGAGCATGGTGGTGCTGCACCCGTTATTATTGACGAAAGCGCTGATATTGAAAACATGATCCCCAGCCTTGTAAAGGGTGGTTTTTATCACTCAGGCCAGGTGTGTGTTTCGGTACAAAGAATTTATGCACCCCGTCATATGGCTGAAGACATCGGAAATACCTTAGCGCAGGCGGTGTCGAAACTCGTTGTTGGTAATGCGGTAGATGAGCTTACTGAGTGTGGTCCACTGATTCGTCCGAGAGAGGTTGATCGTGTTGCTGACTGGGTAAACGAAGCTAAAGATGCCGGTACGACAATTCTAGCGGGCGGAGAAAGGATGAGTAATACAACCTTCGCACCGACGGTATTGTTTCAACCTCCCATTGATGCAAATGTGTCACGAAAGGAAATATTTGGACCAGTAGCTTGCGTTTATGAATATGAGCATATCCAGGAGGCGTTTAATCAAGCCAATAGTCTGCCGTTTGCTTTTCAAGCAGCTGTATTCACGCAGAAACTTGGTACTGCAATGACGGCGATCAGTGAGTTGGATGCGACAGCGGTAATGGTTAATGACCACACGGCCTTCCGTGTAGATTGGATGCCTTTCGCTGGACGCAAGCATTCAGGGTACAACACAGGTGGTATTGGCTTCACAATGCATGATATGACACAGGACAAGATGGCTGTGATAAAACTATAAAAGATGGGTACAAAACCGTGCACTGTGATTGGGTCAGTATCTCGTGTTTTTCGTTTTGTCGAGTAATTAGCCAGGCTGGCTAGGCGCAAAAATGCCCTTGCCTCTATCAAATTCGAGAATGCATAATGGACCACCAAAACACCCCCGTATTTCACAGTGGTGAGCGTGCTGTTCAGGAAAAAGCGGGCGTATTGGATGAAGCGACAGCTATAGGCGCTGTTAACATTCGAGACTATATGCCCGCACAGCATCGTGAATTTTACGAAAAAATTCCGTTCATGGTTATGGCCAGTCTGGATGAATCTGGAAGACCCTGGGCAACCTTACTAACCGGTACACCGGGCTTTGTTCGTGCGCCAGATACACAAACACTGCTGATTGATGCGCAGCCTGTGTTATCGACAGAGCTTGGGATTGTCTCTAGTCCGGTGGTCAAAGCCGGCATGATTGGTATTGAGCTAAACACACGTCGGCGTAACCGCGTGAACGGAACACTGAAAAAATTAGCAGACGATAAATACCAACTTGATGTTGAGCAGAGTTATGGAAATTGTGCCCAGTACATACAAAAAAGGACCGTTCAACCGCTCGTGTATACACCTGGGAAGACTACACCATTACCCCTACAACGCAGTACCGAATTGGGGACTGAAGCTAAATCACTGATCGCTAACGCGGATACGTTTTTTATCGCGTCTAGAAGCGCTGAAACCAAGGGTGCCCACCATAATGGGGTTGATGTATCTCATCGAGGTGGTAAACCCGGATTTGTGTCGGTCGGGTCGGAAGGTCAGCTCACCTTTCCTGATTTCTCTGGTAATCATTTTTTCAATACGTTAGGTAATATCCAGCAGGACAATCGTGTTGGGTTAGTGTTCGTCAATTTCAATAGTGGTGATACCGTTTTTATAACCGGCACCGCGAGAGTCGATTGGACGCCTGAACGGATTGATGCATTCCGCGGAGCGGAAAGAATTGTAGACATTACACCGCTGGAGGTTGTTTACGCGCCCGGCGTGCTACCGATGAATGCATCCAGCCCAATCCAATCCCCATTTCTAGCTGATACTGGCAGTTGGCATGATGCACCCGTGTACCGTTCCAGCCGAATTGTTAAACGTGTACAGGAAAGTGCGGACGTGATGTCCCTGTACCTGAAAATTAATGATGGCACCCAACCAGCACCCTACCAAGCAGGACAATTCCTACCGGTCAGGATTCAAATACCCACTCACCACAAACCGCTGTACAGAGCCTATTCACTATCCTTCGGAACTCAACGTTCGCAGGAAGAGCAACTCTACCGTCTGACAATTAAGCGCGTGCAAGCGGGTGTTGTCTCCAACGCACTGCAAGATTTGCCTGTTGACGATATCGTTATCGATGTTGGCAGGCCCAGTGGATACTTTACGCTGCAAGATTCCCTGCGTCCTATCGTGATGTTAAGTGCTGGAGTTGGCATTACACCCATGATATCGATGCTTGATGAGTTAGTGGTGCAGGTCGACAACGCGTCAAAGCCAGTACCGGTATTGTTTATACACAGTACGCAAAGTAGCAAGACACTGCTGTTTGATGATCTGTTGCAGCAGTATCAAAATGATCACCCTTGGCTACGTGTTCAATATTGCTTTACACGACCACTGGCAACCGATAACACGCATCCGCTGTATCATAAGCCAGGTCGAGCAACCGTTGAGTTTGTTGCCCAATTAACGGATATTCTAGCCAGCGATATTTATCTGTGTGGTCCAACTGGGTTTATCACGCAGTTTCATGCTGGGTTTAGTGAACTGGGTGTGCCGGATGAGCAATTAAATTACGAACTATTCAGCGATGATATTGTTGAACTCAACGATTCAGCTAAGCTACAGCTAGATTTACCGGCGCACGTTAGCGTCACCTTCAATAATTCCGCCGTTACCACAAATTGGACGCCACAAAGCCCCACACTACTTGAACTTGCGGAGGCTAATGGGCTGACGCCAGAATATAGTTGTCGGTCGGGACGCTGCGGCACATGTAGTACGCGCATCATAACCGGTCAAGTTCAATATACGCGTGTTCCAGCTACAAACCCTGAGCAGGGTTATGCGTTGATTTGCTGTTGTGTGCCTTTGGGCGATCAGCCGTTGATTCTAGACGCCTAAGGCAAACACTCATTAGGTGCGCTTGTGAAAGATTGGCCTCATTGCCTCGATAGCGCTTAACGGACGATCCTATATAGATGATCCCTATATACTAGAGCTAAATAAGACAGCCTAGGCTCTCTCACACGGTTCAGATAGTTGAATAAAGACGGACTGGCTTCTCATTTTGGGTCTAGATAGTTGTGGAAAATATGTAGACTCAGGGAGGAGGGTATGAAGGTGAGGAGGGTATGAAGGTGTTTAATCGATAAAAAAGGCGCACCCATAAATAGGGTGCGCCTTTGTTAAACCACTAAAACTATAGTCGTTGGATAATTAACGACGTGGTCGTCGAGGCTCTCGAGCTTCCAACTGGCCGCGCAACTCGCCAGCAGGGTTCGCTGTGGTGTGGATGTTGACATAAACGTTACCAGCTCGGATTGCATCGGCCAGTACATTGATTGGCTGACCCGCTAAAGGACCAACTAGATCTTCTGCTCTGACCAAACCGGTGATTGCCCGCGTCAATCGACGCTGTACACGAGGCGAAGTTAGGTCAAGGTCTGGATTAATCAAGTTAGCGATAACCGGTCCGTTTTCACCCGCTGCTCCAAGGTGGAAGTGTGCCATTTGGATATCGTTTAAGTTACGAAAGGTGTTGACGAACCTTACGCCACGGTTTGAAGCGATGACCACAGACCGACCCGATGCATTGGTATTAACGGGTACTGGCACTTCTTGATCGCCTGAGAGCGCCGCTCTGGACAGAAAGGGGCTGAAATTTTCTTCAGGCTGTATTTCTGGCTCTTCTGGAACTGGCTCCGCAGCGAAACTTATCTTCACTAACGGATAACCGTCTAGTGTGAAGTCTGCCATGGAAAAGTTCTCATCAGCCAGAATGTTACCGCCCTCTGATGGTGGTAGAAATCGGACTAAGCCAGATTCGTCACCAAACAACAAAATGTTACCGCCCTCTTCGGTACCCGAATCAGCGACTTCCTGGCCGAAAAAAGCTGTATTGGCTGGAATTTCGTCGTTGACTTCAGTGCCCGCATCGCGGATATCTTGATTGGTGACGATGAAATCCTTTGCAATGAAATTGCCGCTTTCGTCGAACATTGGATGTTCTTCCGGATTAGCATTGGCATAGAAAAAGTCATTGCTGGGTAAAACCATTGATGCGTAGCTGAAAAAACGACTAGACGGATTTGTTGATTCAACAACAAAAGATGCCGTTGCAATGTCACCGGGTGCGATAGGACCGTTGGGTCCAGCAATCGTGCCATCAACACTGCCGGCACCTGAACCGATAAATTGTCCAAAGGTTTCGGAAATCGGACCGTTGTTTCCGTCTTCAGCCAGTCTTTCTAATGAACGCAGCGGGTCATTTGGAACGGGTAGTGAATCTGCTGGAGTACCGCCGTTGTAGATGTCAAAACTTCCATTGTGAAAACCAACCCAATGAGGCGTTTGGTTGGTTCCTTGAGCGGGTGCTAGATTTTCAATTGTCACCGTGATGCGAGTCTGTTCCGCTATGGCTGACCCACTGGCCAAGCCAATTGCAGCGGTAACTGCTGCATATACAATTTTGTGTTTCATCGTCAAAAGTTCCTTGTAAGTGACCGTTATACAATAACCAGTCGTTGTGATAGTTCTACCCCTCAGGGCAGTGATTAAGGCAGGTATGTCGTGTATTAGTTTCATTTTTTTTAAACATCAGCACAAAACTCACTAACGTACCTGCTCCGGAATCATGGTTTTCTCTATCAATAACTCAACCGTGAGTAATCGATTCGACTAAAAAACTGGCGCGATGAGTGATCAGGTGACTATCCATCCTATGCACAAGTACTTGAAGGCATTAAAATTATTATGGGAATCAATTTAGACGCCGTTACTGTTTAATCTTTTGTAAGATCACAGGTACAGTCGTTAGTGCATTAATTATTAATGCATGAAATGTTATTACATGAAAGTCTATTGAATGAATTTCTTATTGAATCAGACGGAGAAATTCTTGGTGAATCGGATAGAGAGTAGACATGGACATTGCGCAGATCAGGCATTTTCTGTATTTATCAGAGACTCTGAGTTTTACAAAAGCAGCAGCATTAGCGGGTATTTCCCAGCCCAGTCTGACGCGTTCAATAAAGAGGTTAGAGCAGGAGCTTGGGGGTGATCTGCTGTACCGGGACGGAAAAGACACACGACTAACTCCATTGGGGCGTGATGTTCAAATTGAATTCATGCACATTGCCCAACGAGAAGAGCGCGTAAGATCATTAGCAGAAGTCAGTATCCGGGGTAAGCGTGAGACAGTCACCATTGGTGTGTCAGTTACCCTGTCTCCGTTACCTGTCAGCCGTTTTATTAATCAAGTTATTAAAGCGCTACCGAACGTGGAGATTGTCCTTCGACCGCTCAATCACGGGGCGGGTCCAGAGCGTGTACTGTCAGGCGAACTCGATGGTTGCTTTCTATCCGATGGGCCTGAATCGCACGCCAAATTGTCGGTCATCAATTTATTTCACGAGGCGTTGTTGTTGGGTTGCTCACCAAGTCACAGATTCGCCGATATGGATGAGGTGCCCGCTGCTGAAATGGCCAAGGAGCATTATATTGATCGGACGGATTGTGAATTTAGAACTGCCGTTATTAAGCGGCTGATGGATAACAATGTATTGATGCAGCCGCGTATCCACTCAGAGCGGGAGGATTTGGTGCAGCAGTTGGTGGTGGATGGAGATGCTATTTGTATGATGCCGGAATTCTCTGCAATTGCGCACAAACTGGTACTTAGACGAGTAACTGAACTGGACCTTTCTCGTTGTGTTAGTTTTTTAGCCGTATCTGGGGCCTCCTACGGGCCAGCGCTCACGCAAATACGATCTATGGCGGAACGATTCGACTGGGACCGGTCAGTGCACGTATGAGAACTATAGCTCCCGGGTATTGGCAATACTGCACAGGCGTCTTTATTATGATCCGAGTCATCAATACACCATAAGGAGTTCAAATGGCACGTTACGAAAAATTGTCAGAAACTGTTTCTCAGCTGACAAAGGAGCAGTATCGAGTCACCCAGAAAAACGGAACCGAACCCAGTTTCAGAAATGAATACTGGAATCATAAGGCTGCAGGATTATATGTTGACATTGTCTCGGGGGAACCGTTGTTCTCATCGGTCGACAAGTTTGACAGTGGATCAGGGTGGCCCAGTTTTACCAAACCGGTGACACCGGATCACGTCACTGAAATCACGGATAATTCTCACGGTATGCGGCGGACAGAGGTGCGTTCGGTACATGCTGACAGCCACTTAGGTCATGTGTTTCCAGATGGTCCCAGTGATGAAGGCGGCATGCGCTATTGCATTAATTCTGCATCCATGAGATTCATACCAGTCGATGAACTAGTTGCCGAGGGTTATGAAGACTATTTATCACTGTTTGACGCTGAAATAACGGAGTCTTAATATGAGTACTAGAACTGAACGAGCAGTGCTTGCCGGGGGCTGTTTTTGGGGTATGCAGGATTTAATTCGTCGTCGTGACGGTGTCGTTACGACTCGTGTTGGCTATTCAGGCGGTGATGTAGAAAATGCGACTTATCGCAATCATGGTACCCACGCCGAAGCTATTGAAATTGTTTTTGATCCTGAAAAAACTAGTTACCGCGAGTTACTAGAATTCTTTTTCCAAATTCATGACCCTAGCACCAAATGGCGTCAGGGTAACGATCGTGGAGCCTCGTACAGATCGGCTATTTACTACACCTCTGTTGAACAGAAAAGTATCGCAGAAGACACCATTGCCGATGTTGATGCGTCTGGTTTGTGGCCTGGAAAAGTTGTCACAGAGGTAGAGCCTGTTAGTGACTTTTGGGAAGCGGAACCTGAACATCAGGATTACTTGGAGCGAATACCCAATGGTTACACCTGCCATTTCGTGCGACCCGGTTGGACGTTGCCCAGACGAGCTGTTTCTGTGTAGTGACGATTAATCTGTAAAGTTCAGATGGAACAAAAAAAGCGAATGTCTGATGTCAGGCATTCGCTTGTCGTGGTCGATAATTTTTACCGTGTTATTGACGGTTTCGTTGTGTGGAATTACCTGACAATCACAGGATAAAATTGTTAGTTGATGCGATCAGGTGAAAGCACAAAAATGAAACGAAAAACCCATTAACCTGTATTGACTTGATCTAAGTCCTTATCGTCTGTAGCACTGCCTATTCGTTGAATACTGCGTTTTATTGAGTTAGCCTCTTTAATCAGTTTTTTCGCTAATTTATCATCCACGCCAATGGCGCATCCCAGGTCATGTGGAACCGACAAGGCCAACTTATACAGATCACGACCTTTAGCTGTTAAAAACACCTGTACTTTGCGCTCATCCTCTTTGCTTCTTTGTCGGGTGACGATTCCGGATTTTTCGAGGCGTTGAATTAGCGGTGTTGCTGTGGCCTGGTCGATCTCCAGGCTGGACGCGATTTCCTGAACCAGAATCCCATCACGCTGCCACAGCACCATTAGTGTCAGGTATTGCGGGTAAGTGACATCCAGTTTTGCCAGTAACGGGGCATATTGCTTGGTGATAGCTCTGGAGGTTGAATAAAGAGCAAAACACATCTGATCTTCAATTTTCAATAATCCCTTTGCGTCGGTAGTACAGGATTTCATATTGGTCTCTGGCTTCATTGGTCGGCGTCATTGTATCGGGATCACCTTGTTGACTGTGTATCAACTGTAAATGATTCAATTAATTTATACATTACATTATATAGCAGGCTAATGAATTGTGTGCAAAATATATGATAACGTACCCTCAGAATCACATATTGAGCATCAAACTGGCCGTGTGCCTTGTGATTCGTTAGACAAAAATGGCCTTTTGTATATCTAAGGAGAAAGACGTGTTGAAAATATCGAAAAAATACATGCCTTACGCTGCGCTGGTTGCAACGATGTTGATGCAATCTGCGTTTGCTGCTGAACTTACTGCCAAATCAGTGGTGCTAGTGCACGGTGCGTTTGCAGATGGCAGTTCTTGGAAATATGTAATTCCAAAGCTTCAAAAAGCTGGTCTGACAGTGCATTCCGTGCAGAATCCTCTGAGTTCGCTCGAAGATGATGTTGCTCATACTCAACGTGCCATCGAACGCGCTGAAGAACCAGTAGTTCTGGTTGGGCATTCCTGGGGCGGGGTTGTGATCACCGAAGCAGGTATTCATGACAAGGTCAAGTCGCTGGTTTATGTCGCTGCTTATGCACCATCAAAAGGACAGTCTTTGTTGGACACGGCTGCAGATTTCCCAACACCTGCTGGTTTGGAAAATCCTCTCGTGGATGAAAGTGGTTACATCACTCTTTCTGCAGAAACTATCGCCAATTATTTCGCGCAAGATGTTCCAGCCGCTGAGACAGCTGTTATGGCGACATCTCAGGGTCCACTCAATAGCGCGGCACTGGAGCAGGTTGTAACCAACGTTGCTTGGGAGCAGAAGCCATCCTGGTACGCAGTTTCGCTGGAAGACAATATGACTCACACCGATCTTCAAAAATCCTTTGTGGAAAAACTCAATGCAACTGCCATTGAGCTGGAATCAAGTCATACGTCCATGCTGTCAAAGCCGGACGATATCGCCCAACTTATCATTGACGCTGCCAAATAACCCTTAATTTTCAGGAGATGAACAATGACCCCATTATCTAGATTTTCTGTAGTGGTTAAGTGTGCAGTGCTGGCAATCGGCTTGTCTGGTACTGCTGACGCACAGGATGTGCGCACACCTATCTATCCCGCTGGATCTAATCCCATAGCACCGTATTCGCCCGGAATAAAACTCAGCAATGGGTTGTTATTTGTGTCGGGACAAATTCCCTACGTGAACGGAGCCATCCCGGAAGAGGCACGCGATGGTGTTGATGACATACAAGATCAAACCAAGATCGTCATGGAAAATTTACGAACGGTATTAAACGAAGCAGGATATACCTTTGACGATGCTGTCAGGGTCACCGTGTTCATGACGGACATCAATAATTACGGTGCATTCAATGAGATATACGGTACCTACTGGGGTGAAGGCAAAACACCTCCAGCACGGGCTGCCGTCCAAATAGGCGCACTGCCGGGTGGCAAACCAGACGCCCCTGTTCTGGTTGAAGTCTCCATGATTGCAGCTCAGTAGCGCGTGCTCCTGCTGTTCTGAACTATGCCGTATTGTTATAGCGTGCAAGCGGGTCAGCCCGTAAATGTCAACTGACTCTAGGAATTAACACGAGCACCAAAGAGTCAATTTGCAACCTGGAAATTGCGTGGTGGAAAGTGCCGACATGGGCTTTTTCACCACGCATTTTTTTTGCATCGATTGTGCATTTCCTCGAGATGGACTTAAGAGATGCAACTGAATCTTTGAAACACTGGTCCATCTAGCCATTGACTACGTACGGGAAATTGTAGCAACGACAACACTTGCTACTGGCTAGAAAGATAACGCCGCCAGCCAACGTCTCAGATTGTTCGGGAAACTGTACCAATCGGGCGTAGGTGCCACACCTGAGTCAAGCGTGTGTTGGCATTCGTGGACTGGTTCCCACTTATCTCCTAGCCCACGCACATTTTCGGCGACTCGTAGCGGGTAAAAACTCCCGAGTAATTTGCCTTCCTGAGTCGAAGGCAAGGATATGCAACTTCCTGCTCAAGACAAGACGAAGGCGCCACGCGTCATACACAATGCAGTCTGGAAAAGAAAACCGGGCGCGGCAGTATGTGAATGCGCAATAGGTCGTTTTTTCAGTACATACCAGCTCGTTAGGCATGTAACTGAGAGTGCATATGACCTGTGTTTTCTATAGAGGTTGCAACAGATATCTTCACTTAAAGTGAGCGCACTGAGTTAATGGAATGCCTAGACAATAAATCTGAGGGCAATACAGCAACTAGAAATGACTTGACATCGAAGTCGTTCAGCGGTAAGGCGTCACCAGTATTGGAAGAGGATAAGCCAATGGGTCAGAAAATAGTAGCGGCATCTTGTGCAGTGTTGGCATTGATAGCGCTGAGTATTGTTTCGATACTAGTACTGGATAAGGTCGCAATTGATCACAAAGGTAGCGTTGCAACCACGGCATCAATAACCAAACCAACGGCATTAGATGTAGATGTTCAACCTCCGACTGACGTACTGGAATATATTCCTTCTGCTGAACAAACACTGGAAACTTTGACATCTGTGGTGGCGTTCAATGAACAGCCGAACAATGGTTCTGCTGAGATTGGTCCTCATCCGCTCCAGGCCTACCACTATAAAGGATATATCGAGAATGGCGGAACTGGATTAGAGATATATTTTGAAGCTGCTGAAGGTGGCGGCAAGATGTTAGCGAACATTGAGATCATGAAATCGCTCGGGTATCAAGTACTTCAGGTTACACCTAACAGCATAGTCACACAATGGCAAGGTGCTAGCACGGTTTTCTACGCACACTAGTGCACTAGCACAAACTAATACTGCATTAATTTGTGCTAGTGCACTGGGCAACGCACGTTCATCGATCAATGTGTAACGACTTGGAGTGATTGCGGTATAAGCGCGGTTGTCAACTGTACTTCTGCTGAAAACCTCTATCACAGAAATGATATTAAGTCAAATTCGATCGGCAGGCTTTCCCTATTATGCTGTGGCGTGTCTGACGCAGTGTTGTTTTTGTCTTTGGTGTGTTTCATCAGGATAAGGCCTTATACCACTATCAGAGCTACACCCCCGGCGTTACAACTTCCGTACTGCCCGGATAACCGTTATTACGATAGAACCTTCAGCGGGGCGCGCTAGGGCCTTGCTGGATACCGACACAGTGTTCACCACGTGCATGCCTTAGTGGTTGAACAGTGAGATTCGGCTGATTTTACTGTTGCATAGGTCGCAAAAATAGGTGGCCCAGTGGCTGGCTGTTTGCAGTTGACGGCGAAGGTCGTTGAAAATTTGGCGTTTCTCTGGCGACAAACCGGCGGTAATTAAGTGAAAATTTTCACCCACTGTGATTAGTTTTTTTCCGTTGATAGCATGTTATTTTGTTCATGAATTTCCGTGTCATCGAGAACTGACGGTTGGGAATATTCCCCTTGCTACAGCCCTGTTCTGCATTTTATGACCCACCAGGACAAATCCGCACGGTAAGTCGCAAGTGGGAAGGTAATACTCATGAACAACTTCAACAACGCTAACAACTATGTGGCTGTAAAGCCTGTCGACGAGGTAACTGTGGCGTTTGCGGCGATGTCGCAGAAGGATATTATTTCGAAACTGATGCAGCTGTATCTATACGATATCAGCGAATACAGAAACGAGAACATGAATGGTGATGGAGTATTTGGCAACACTGATCTCGATAACTATTGGGCATTTTCAAATTGCTACCCCTATTTAATTTCAGTCACAGATAAACCGGCTGGTTTTGCACTGCTGAGAGAAACAAGTCGGCATGTTTATGAAATGAGCGAATTTTTCATTTTAAGAGCATTGCGACAGAGAGGAATTGGTCGTTTCGCGGCGACACAACTATTCAAATTGTTTCCAGGCGTTTGGCATCTCGCTGAAGATGAACGCAATGTAAAGGCGCAGAAATTTTGGAGAAATACCGTACGAGAATTTACGGCAGGCAATTACCAAGAAAATCGTACCCATGGTTCATGTAGAAAATTTGAGCTAGATTTTTCCGTCACTGTTTAGCTTTAAATATCGGTCGTAAGCGCTGATCACTAAACCATCCCGTGATTTGCATTGATTTAGCGAGCCACTGAGCGTCAATGTGCTGCTTGATAACTCGCACGACCTACTAGCCGCTGATCGCTGGCTTCGTTCTCCATTGCTACTTATTGCTACTCATTGCTACAGATGTATTGGTGCATGTGTTGCCAGTGGGCTTTGTGTGTCAGTAATTTAACAGCGTTTGAAGTATTTGAATAGCGTTGATCTGCTTTGAAGTGCTTGAACTGTTTTCTGGAAGTAGGCTTAGTTCGGTAATAGGTTACGAGTACAGCGTAACGAGGCCATAGATTTTCTATGGTTTGAATTTATCGACAGAGGTGCACTATGAATTCAGCTGTGATGGCTCCCAGGCTACCGCTCCGGTTAAACAGTCAAGATCGAACACTGATTGAAATCAATGCAGGTAGTGGCGACTTGTTTCTGTCACTCGATACGATCGCAGACAAGTCTGGGCGTGCAAAAAAAACATTTTCGCAATGCAAAAGACTGTGTCAAAAAATATACGGTGAGCTATACCCTGATTACACCGTTGAGTGTGAGGAAGTCTACGACAAGTGTTCCTGCATATTTTTTACTCGTGATCAAAGGCGAATAACAGGAATGATGAGGGTGTGTTTCGATTCTAAATACGGACTGCCAGTGCAGCCTTCCTTATCTTCGGAAATTGCGGCGTTGCGTGCTTGCAATGTAAAAATCGCGGAGCCGGGGCGATTTGTAATTGACAATGCCGACGGCTTGTACGGCAAATACATGAGAGCCATCTATCAACTGGCTATTCTTAACGATGTTGATACATTTTTATTGCAGGTCCGCGATGAGCATGCTGATTTCTATCAACGTTGTTGCGGTGCTGTGGAACTGGACAGCAGTAAAGCACCATCGGGTTGTACTAATTTATGTTGGAGTATACCTAATACGCATCAACGGTTTTTCCGTGCGTTTGGTAGAGACCAATCAGAGCTTGAATCATTTTGTAAGAACAAGAGAGGTAGGCTGTGAGATCAACTGACTACCAATGGGATGACTACGCTGATGTATTTTCACCGATTACATCGCGGTTTCAGGTCGAAATGTATGAACTTGCCGCTCGGCATGCCTATGGTTCAGTATTGGATTGTGGTTGTGGTGCGGCAAAACTTGTGCCTTATTTGAAAGATAACCCACTTGTCAGTTCCTATATGGGAGTGGACTCAAGTGTGCGTATGGTCAAGCTTGCAGACAATTTGCTGACGAAGATGAATCAAGCAAATTACAGTGTTCAATGCTCATCAATTGAAAACACAACAGGCCGTTTTCAATGTGCGGTGTCTTTGCAGAGTTACTACAGCTGGCAAGACCCAAAAGGTGTGCTCAAACACATACATAAACTACTTGAGCCGGGAGGTCGATTTATATTAGGGTCTGCGAACGACAATCTGGATATAGACAAGCTACTAGACAAAGCCTCTAACGAGTTACTGATGTACCCAGATTGGGAGGTTTACTCAACCATGAACCGACAGTACGCGCAGAATAGCGAAGCCCATTTTTCCAGCCTCGATGAATTGCTCTCAGAGGTGCGTCAGTGTGGCTTTCGTTTACAGGAAGCCCATTCCAATTTGTTCTTGGGAGGGGTGAATTTTATGGTGCTTAGAAAATAATATTTGCAATGTGGTCTGTGCTGTGAATACTGTGTAATTCTACAGATGGTTCGGGCCGATCAATGTGCAGTGAAGTTGTTCAGTTTCTACATGGTTTGGAGGGTGCAGAGTGTCTCGAGGATTGTTTTGCCGCCTTAGTTGAGGCCGTTGAGGCCCTCGGTTATGACGCAATCGCCTACACCGCAATCCCACAAATGTCGTTTGCGGTGCAAGCGACCCCAATTTTCCTGACTTCGCCTGGATTTAGCAAAGGATTCCTTAAGCATTATGTGGAGGCGAATTGGGTGGAAAATGACTTTACTGTGGAAAGTATTGTCAAGGGTAATTTGCAGGTGATGAATTGGGCTGACGAGCTTCAGAAAGGCGATCTCAAGCGTTCACAAAAAGACGTCATTGTCACTGCTCGAGAGGACTATGGTCTTCGCAATGCCATCTCTATTCCGACCCAAAGTGATGAGAAAATTATTGCCGGGGCCAGTGTTGTCAGTGAACAAAAGGATGCATCATTTTGCCTTCTCAATGCAGAAAAATCCAACCTATTAAAAATACTAATACAAGTATTTCATGATCATGTTTTCATGCGGCGGGAATTACGAAGTCAATTCTATCGTTCTGTATGGGATCAGTTTACTGATATCGAAATCCGACTAATGCGCCTGGTGGTAAGCGGTCATACACTGAAAATGAGTCGGGAGCTGTGTGGTGTTTCACCAACGCGCGCTGGCAATATTTTGTCGTCGCTGTACAAGCGAATGGATGTCCGAAATGCAGGGGAATTTGCTTACTTAGTGGGCTCCCACGAGCTTGTTGGCTTAACTGAATAGGGGGTTTCAGTCAAGGTGAAAATTTTCACCTTGATGCGAATCTGAACGAAGATATACTCATTTGCGAAGCGTGCAAGATCCAAGTTAAACGTCCTAACTGGTGCCACCTCACTGGTCGGGACTTTTCATTGTCATTGTATAACGTTAGCTAAGATTGCCCGTTTTCCGTTCGTCTGATCCGGGAGGCCGCAGGATGCGGTCCCTCGGATCACCCCTTATCCGTACCGAACACCTTCATGTCGCTGATTTAGTCCAACCTTACTGTGCCTGCATTTATTGAACGCGCAGGTCAATCAGTTGGTGGGTTGCGCAGGACATCGGCACCAGGTGAGAACGAGTGCGCGGGGACATAGATTCATTTGATGACTCAGACTTGCCTGTTTGCATGGCGTTCGCATCAGTGTCATTTCTTATATAAATGACTAATTCGGCTTCCATGCCCGTTGCTAAATATTTTTGTAAGATCAGTATGGCATTCTTATTTTTTGGATCAGAAAGTGAAAAGCTATTCAACAGCTTCGATGCATCCACATCAGTTTGACAGTGGACATTACCGTGAATTGCCAGTGATTCAGCTCTGGCAAAGTGATTCATTCGTAAGCGGAACGTTTTTACTTGCCGGCCGTTGGTAGCCAGTAGTGTTGGTTGTACTTCAGAGTTGCTATGTTCCAGTGATAATTCAAACTGCTCATCGTAATCGATTGACCTTCGAGTGCTTGCGTTGTCCGCCGCTAAGGCGAGTGCGCTCGCAAGACTACTTGCCATTTTCTCAGTGCCAGCATTACGGCTTAAGTCAGTGGCATTGAGTGTAAATACAGGTGTTGTTACAGCAATGTCTGGGTCTACAACGTCTGGGTCTACGATGATCAGTATCTGTGATGGTGAATAGGTACGGAGCGATTCCTCTATTAACAGTAATAACCGATTGACCAGGGATCTTTTATGGGTTGTTATTTCCAACACCTGACCATTTTCAGATATTCCTGATGTGATTGGTGTGTTGCTGAGTGAACTCAAATAATTCGCCACTGAACGAGTGCTGCGTATATTGTCAGTCAGACTAATCAAATAATAGCATTCTGAAGTAACAGTGGTGTTTGCATTTATATTTCGTGGCCTGAAATGGGTGGTAGGAGTACTTGTGGTATTTAACTTCTTGGGTGTCTTATAACTGGTATGGTTTGATGAAGACAGTACAAGTATCTTGTATGAAAGCTGCTCGATTATTTCCAGGGAAACGTCATTCTTTTGTGACAATTGGTCCCAGTCATCTATGATCACTAAGTCCCAGTAGCAGTGATGCTGATGGGTTTTAGTCGGGTTTGCTTTGTTGTTTCTGCTTGGCTGAGGATTGTCATATCCATTGAAAGAAGGCCATTGAGCCGACATGAATTTGGCTAGCTGACGGTGAGAATAAAGCGTTAAATTTTGGTCTACATTCTGCAAAATATGCTGGATTTTTCTTTTAGATGAACGTGAACTATGAACGATGAGTGTTCTTGATCCTGCTCTTAAGGCTCGGTAGGCTGCTTCAGCCGCAAAACATTTTTTCCCTGTGCCAGGGTCACCATGAATCCACAATCGGCGGTGTGATAAATATTTCGTCAGGGATTTTATATGGTTTATGGTTGTGTAACGAGCTTCTTGTCGGTAGCGTTCTAGCGATTTTATTAACTCGTTACTATCGCAGCAGTGCGATTCTTCAATTTGTCTGGATTTTTCTTTAAAGTTGCTTGGGATTCTTGATCGATAACTTATTTTGTAAAGCAAATCAAGCGCAATTGCGACTTGCTGATTATCCAATCGACCTGCTGAATGTAGAGAGATCAATGCTGAGAGTACTTGCTCGGCATCGATTGCTGCTGAAAACTTTACGTTTTTTTCGTAGGTATTCTGTTGATTGTTTTCTATGTAAAAAAAAACAACGCAATTTGTGCCCATGTTTTGGTATGTGTCAACGTAGCAGTATTCTTGTTAAATGCAACGATATTAAAAAGCTGTTCAGGACACACAGATAACTGGCGAACCACTGCCGCTCTAGTGGGCTTATGATTTATCAACCAGTTAACTGTTAACGAGGAGATTGCACGAAAGGCTCCCCATTGGGCGGCACCTCTATACAGGGTCAGGTGGTAGGTAATTTCACGGTCAATCTGTGGCTCTACGCGTAAATTTTTCATGCAATGCTCCGAATGGAAAGTTGCTGTAGCGACTTTCGATAAGTGTTGAATGTAGAAGCAATGCAATTTCACTCATTGATCTTGCAATGAGCATTGTAGGGTATTAGCGCAGATTTTTGTGATCACCAGAAATGGTTATAAGGTGTTTGCAGTGACTGACTATGCGTAACGTACAAAGAGTAACTATGTCATGCTATATGGGTAAGCTTGTTCGATCTAATCATAGAGAAATTTCATTGTGACCGTGCGTGTTATTCATTAACATGAATCTGTGTTTGATGTGTTTGATGTGTTTGATGTGTTTGATGTGCTTTATGTGTTTGATGTGCTTTATGTGCTTTAGGATATTTCTGACAACAACCGTTCAGTTATAAGATAGCCAGACTACGTCGCTACTGTAGGGATACACTATGATTTACCACCGGTTAATATACTGTGTTTGTTATGTGGGTTTGTAAGCAAGAAGAATCTGCCTGTTTATCAATTCAGCGACATGATGGTTGATCATTAAACGCGAAGCCAATGGGTTATAAAGACTTCACTGACAGATGATGCGACTAGTCGCAAAGCTAAAATTGGACGACCGATTTCGTGGTAGCAAGCATTGAAATGCCCGGCACACATATCCTGCGCGGCGACCCTGACAATACTGACGTAACCATCGCTTAATCGAGGAACATATGCGCCAAGGGATTGTCACAGCAACAGCACTTAGCACGGCTATCGAGTCTCTTGACCTATCGCAGTTATTACCGTGTAATGCCTGCCATGCAATATGAGACTAGCAGTTATGTGCAGACAGAAATTTATACTAACCGCGAGGCGCTTCTAATGAATAAAGACCATATTCGCTCATCCATGCTGAGTTTGACCGAGGACGCATTAAAGCATGCGAAACAACGGTACGCAGATTATCTGGAAAGTGCAAAAATCGTGGGGAATGAGCCTATTGAGTCAGGCGATGCGGCTACGGCTGAACACGCCAGCGATCTGGCGGAAGCGTTTGACCAACCAATTCATGCCAACACTGACAAGCTAGCAAGGCTTGAGTCTATCGATTTTTCGGACAAAAACGAGGTAGAAGAGGGTGCTGTGGTAAAGCTCAATGGCCGCTACTTCGTCATTGCTGTCGCCACTGCAAAGTTCGAGTGTGACGGCGAATCTCTCATGGGCATTTCTGTTGATGCGCCGATTTACAAGCGGATGAGTGGGCTGAAAGTCGGTGACGAATTCATATTAAACAGCAATTCGTTTCATATCGATCAAGTGTTATAGCCAGGCATCTGGTTTTAACATGGGCGATCTATCATTGGTTGATCGGGTATAAAGCCCAGCACAAAATCGCCCACTTTATTGCAGGACATCTCGCACGGTTTCAGTACTGATTTATCGCTGCTGACATGAAACAGGTTGAAGCTCACTATATCTGAACCATCCAGAGCTTCGGCCCATAATTTTGTCACGCGCCCATTAGCCGGTCGATGCACCGTCACACCGTAGCGTCTGCCATTAAACACGCCAGATTGGTAGCCATCAGGTAGTTTTTTCAATAGCGCCACGAATGGCTCAATGTTGAAATCCATCTGTGAGGTCATTACATGCCCCCAAACGATAAGAAAATTTGAT
>CALKXZ010000268.1 GCA_938003775.1 uncultured Granulosicoccus sp.
CTATATGTTGAATAGCCGCTTTAACCCGATCTTTACTCTCTCGTACCGCTGACTGTGGCAGGCCCACAATAGACATTCCAGGTAATCCGCCCGAAATATGTATCTCTACTGTGACGGGTAACGCCTGCACACCACTTAACGTGCACGAATGAACCGTGGCGTACGACATTAAAACCTCCGTGTTACTTGACCAGAGCAACACGCTAGCAGAGCAGAGCACATACCTTCGGCGGTAATTACGCTTAAACCGTTTATATATACAGTTACACACACCAAAACACGCCAGTTAACCGCTCGATAGACTCCCCATACAAGCCCAGGTCACTATGACAGGCGCATGACTAGGTTCACCTGTTACTTAGGCGCCAGCATCTCTCTTATAGACCGCGATATGGTACCTATAGAACACCTGGCTGTGATGAGCTGGCCACTTCAGTCTTCAGCGACCGATCCCAACCGGGACTGCGCAAACTTTGAGCCTTGCACTATTGAGAACCACAAAACCAGTACGACCCCAACGGCACCGGCTATGTTGAACCACCAGTTCAATGGATAGAACGCACCGGCCATTGAGACGATTAAAACCGGGTATTGCCACAGCTTTAACGGCCCTTCGGCATAGCGCTGTAGTAGCACGTTGAACGCATAGATACCAAACAATGCAAAACCACCAATACGCAGCAAATCAGGTAGCGGCGCACCAATCATGGGTGTATACGCAAACATCAATGGCACAATGTACAAACCCTTAGCCACTTTCCAGGCCTCAACACCTGTGGCCATCGGTCTCGACCCTGCAATACCTGCTGCGGTAAAAGCTGCCAGACACACTGGCGGTGTGACATTGCTGTCCTGGCTCAACCAAAATACGATTAAGTGAGCAGTAAGAAGGTAGGTGGTCATTTGTGCCGGATCAATCAGCATCGGTCGCAAGGCAACGGCAATGTCAAAGGGCATGGTACTCATTAACGTCTTGGCATCTGTCAAACTCATACCAGCCATAATTTTTGCGGGTAATTCTGGATCAACCAGCATGAACATAGCGCTGATTGCTGGGTCAGTTATCCCGCTGACCAGTTGCGCTACAATAATGCCGTCTGAGAGCATACCGGCTAATGCAGGCGCCGATAGAATCGACAGTACAATATACGCCGCTGTTACAGGCAGCCCCATGCCCAGCACCAACGATGCAATAGCAACCAGTGCCAGTGCAATCAGTAGAGAACCTTGCGACCATTGTGCAATCATTAGTGCAAAGGTATTCGCCAGACCAGAAGTTGTCACGGCATTGTTGATTAGTCCAACAGCAACGAGCAGTATCGCTGTCATCACAGAGGTACTTATACCCAGGCTTAACGCCCGTGCAAGATTTTTTGGTCCCATTTTGTTCGGTGTGAACCAACTCACCACCACCAGCGTGGCAATGGAGACTGCTGCAGCGTAGCTTGGTGTTTTACCCGACACCAGCATGTAAGTCATGATGCTCAGGGGTAATACAAAGTTAAGCAACCCGGCCAGCATTTTCTGTCGATCGATGGCAGCAACCTGCTCAGTGCCAATGTGATATTTGATAGCCTCTATACGCACAATGAAGGCGACAGACAGAAAGTACAGCAGCGCAGGCACAACTGAGACAGCTACGATGGTGCCATAAGGTATGCCGGTATAACTTGCCATAATAAACGCACCGGCACCCATGATCGGCGGCATCAGCTGGCCACCGGTGGAGGACGCTGCTTCAACCCCTGCCGCAAACTGTGCGCGAAAGCCGTTCGACTTCATTAATGGGATAGTGATGACACCCGTAGAGGCCGTGTTAGCGATAGCGGAACCCGAAATAGTGCCGGTCAGCGCCGATGATATGACCGCAACAAATGCAGCCCCACCGCGAAAGCGTCCAGCAACGACCTTGGATATTTCTATAACAAATTCAGAGGCTCCCGATACAACCAAGAACGCGCCGAATATCATAAACAGGGTGATATTCGATGAAGAAATAGTCGTGATGATGCCAAACATGCCCTCATCGTTGTACAAAGAGCGGAACAACACATCATCCAGTGGCAAACTGGCAGAGCGAAACGCACCTGGCATTAATTTACCAAGAAACAGTATGTAACTAAGAGCTGCGATAACAAGCAGTGGAATAATCCACCCGGTTAACCTGCGGGTGAGTTCTATAACACCCACAATAACGATGAACCCGGCAGTCCAATCAATGAATCTAAACTGCCAGGGCAGCCCAGTCTGGGCTAGCGTCCGTTCATAGATTCCATTTTCAGCATAGGCAATCCATAGCGCAGAGGCAGCGATGGCCACACCGAAAACACTATTAAACAGTACCGACCAGCGCGGCTGCGCACCGATTGAAACACTACGTGTTGTTACTGCTGCAAGAAATGCAAAGCCTGCGAAGTGAATGGCGTTTTGCCACAAACCAGGCTCATTGATAACAACGTTAGTTGCAATATGCCAGATAGCAAACAGACAAATGCCCAGGATAGTCACACGCCAAGGCCAGGGGTTGGCGATAGCGTGATCTATAGAGAACAGGCGTTCTTTGATTCCGGCCAACCCAGCCTGTGATTCAGGCTCGGTTGACATAGGGTCAGTTTCCTTAGGCAAGGACATCGACACAATGTACTACTGCGCCATCAAGCGCTCGGGAATATCCAGTCCCACTTCCTTGTAGTAGCGTGCAGCACCTGGGTGCAATGGCACGGGTAAACCTGCCATGGCAGCTTCAACATCCATGGCATTGGTGGCCGGGTGGATTGCTTGCAGGAACGGCAGGTTTTCATAGATTGTCTTGGTCAACAGATACACATGATTTTCATCAACATTTGCATCGACCGCCAGGAAATTGGGTTGCGCAATGGTGGTGATATCACTGTCCTGCCCAGGATAGGTACCGGCAGCAATGGTGTAAGGCGTCCATAAGTTTCGGCCTCCGTCCATCATGGCAGCTTCCTCTGCAGATACAGACAGCAAGGTGAACTTGCCCTCATTGGTTGACATTAGCTTAGTGATGGCGCTGGTTGGTGGACCGGATGGAATGCCAGCTCCAACTGCCTGGCCGTTGGCCATAGCATCCACAGACGGGCCGTAACCTGCGTACACGAACTCAAAATCATCAGCGAAGTTCACACCCAAACCTTCGAGCAGAACTTGATTAGAACCCAGTGTTCCTGAGTTCTCTTTACCCATGGCAACGGATTTGCCTTTGGCATTCATCATGTCGCTCACTGAGCCCGATGTCACCAGCTCGTTGGCTAAGATAAATTGCTCAACGTTCTGCCACAGCATCGATACGGAACGCATGTTCGCCTGTGGCTCAGATACCGGGCCAGTACCGGTGGCGGCGTACGAGCCATACAAACCCTGAAGAATGGCAAATTGCGCTGTGCCCGCAGCCAGCGCTTGTACGTTAGCACCGGAGCCTGCAGAGTTCACAGCCGTGAGACTGAACTTCTCCTTAGGTAACAGCTTCACCTTGGACAGGGTGGCAATGGCGGTACCAACCGGATGGTAGGTGCCGCCGGTTGAGGCCGTGTTCAGAACGTAATCGTTATCCTGAGCCTGTGCCAGCGGTAAACAGAGGGTCAAAGCTGCAGCAACACTTGCTACAGTGGTCGTCAATAGTCGTTTCATAATTTCTCCAAACAGTGGTCGAGCACTTCTCCGGCTCGTGCGCACAGTGTCTAGATATCTTTGCGTTTCTGCAATGGTAGGCAAGTGATTGTTTTAACGACACATTCTAACCAAAGCAGGTGTACCACTGCCTACTTGCGAGCCAAAAGCGGCGAAAATCCGCCGATCAGGACCCACTAGTGCGGTTATTCGTGTGTCTGGCGGGCTATACCCAGCCTTCGCATCTTATCGTTCAGTGTCCGCCGATTGATCCGTAACGCATTAATCACGGACGCCACATGTCCATCGTGCTGGTTGAGACTATTTTCAATCAGAAGCTTTTCATACGCCAGTACGCGATAGCGAAACGGAATATTTTCTTCACCATGGTCAAACTGCAGTTGCTGACTGTTGATCGCCCCGTCGTAGCGATCACGCAGCGCTTTAAGTGTTGTCAGCATCTCTTGTGGCTCCACCGGCTTTTCCAGAAAATCCACGGCACCAAGGCGCATGGCCGCCACTACATCACTGACCGTTGCAAACCCCGAAAAGAAAACAATGGGCACTAGCGGCTGAGTAACTCTTGCTTGAGCTGCAAACTCAAGCCCACTACGACCCGGCATTTTTAAATCGGTAACAATTGCATCAATGCGTTCGCTCTGCAATCGATTCAGTGCCACGTCGCTGGACTCAGCAACAATCACTTGGATATCCTGGAGCCGTAAATATCTAGCGTTGGCGGCCAGCACATCACGATCATCATCCACCAGCAAAATGGTGAACGGGGGTAGATCCTTCGTGTTATCAATACTCACTGGGTTTGTGTCTCCCACCCGCTCAACAACGGTAAGGTTAACGCGAAACAACTACCAGGTATGTGCGATGTAATCGTTGCCGAGGAATGGGTTAACTGCCCGCCATGGCCAGCCGCAATCTGGCGCGCAATGGTCAAACCCAAACCCAGACCATCATGGCGTTGTCGGGTGGTTGTAAACGGTTCAAACAATGATTTTGCGACTGCATCGCTAACACCTGGCCCGTTATCAGTGACGGACAACACGACGTTATGATCGTTGGTACTATCTGATGCACTGACATAGTCATGCTGTGACTGCACACTCACGGCCAGGATGATACACGGGCACTCAACTGACAGCACAGCATCGAACGCGTTATACAGTAAATTTAGCAGGGCTTGTTGAATCAGCACCGCATCTCCCAGCACCTGTAGTCCTGCACAGTCACTAGACACGGTGACACAACGGGATAAGGCAGGCCGCTCCCGTCCAATGGTACCAATAACATCATCAACCAGTTTTGTAATAGCGACACACTGAAAATGTGATTCATTCTGTTGGGCAAGACTACGCAGACTGCTTATGACAAGGCCAATACGCTTGGTCGTTCGATCACTGTCTATCACTATCTGCTCTATCGCTTCGGGGTCACCCTCTTTCTTAGCGATCAGAGTTCTCAACGAGGCCATGTTCAAACGAAGACTGGCCAATGGTTGATTAATCTCATGATTGATGGCTGCTGACATGCGGCCGAGCATCAAGAAATTAGATTCAGATATTAATCGCTTCTGCGCATCCTCCAGTTCTCGTGTTCGCTGCTGCACCCGTTCTTCCAGCTCTTGTGAGTTGCGTTTTTCCACCAACACTAACAGCCTTTGCTGTTGGTATAGCCTCGCCATGAGAAACAGAATTAACACGGCAGACGCAAGCGCTACCGCTATGCGCCCAGCACGCGCATATATTTCTCGCTCTGCAACAAGACTGATCAGTTTCCATGGTTCGGTCGACAAGGTCTGGCTGAACAGTCGGTAGGCCTGACTACCCGAAGCTGTGCTGACTGAACGTTTACCCGCAGTATCAAGATCCGGTTTCAGGATTAGTGACTGCAATACATAACGACGTTCGCGCTGCAACTGCTCTATCTGAGCACTATCCAGCGCAATGGTCGGTGTGTACAGCAACTCAGCCTGCGTGGATAGAATAATGACACCAAATTCATCGCTGATCAGTGATTCATAAGGCAGTTGTGACCACGCTTCAACAAGCACGCCCAGAGCTACTTTAGCGACCACCACACCCACAGGCTCCCCTTCATAGGTAACCGGTTCCGCAATAAAATAACCGGGTACTCCGGTGGTTGCGCCCACTGCGAAAAATGTCGCCCCCTGACCCTGTATGGCCTGCGTGAAGTAAGGGCGGAACGAGTAATTAACACCCACAAAACTTAACGCTTCAGCCCAGTTGCTTGAGGCTATTGTTGAACCTGTTTGATCGAGTAAGTAGGCGACATCAAGACCGCTTTCTCGTTGTGTGCGCTGCAAACGACGATTGGCAGATTGCAACGCCTCGTTCGACAAAGTCAGTAGCGCTTGACGAATTTCTACGTCTTCCGATAACAGCTTGGGAATAAATGAAAACTGATTGAGCTGACGATCGAGCTCCACCAACTGCACACGCTGCAATCGTTGTTGTGTGTCACTGAGTGTCTCTAGTGTGTAGGACAGACAGGCACGCCATAGCATGAACAGAGCACCGAGAATACATAGCGCGTACGCGATTCTACGCATGCTTATACAAAGATTATTTGGGAAACAGTCGAATCGTTTGTTTGGGGCAAGCTAGTAAAGGCGAATGACTCACTAAGATCTTTAACTACCCACACCGGTGTAGTCTTGCGAATCAATTTTAGGCTCTAGTTCCCGGACACGCGCCTCGAGCATTTTTAGTTGCGCGCGCGTATTTCTCAATACCTCTGTCTGCACGTCGAATTCCTCTCGAGTCACCAGATCTAGATTTCCCAGGGCACTTTGAACAGCTGACTTCGCGTTACGCTCAAAGTCCTCTTTCATATCCGATACGCCCGGTGGCAACAGCTTGCCTAGTGACTTTGAAATCTCATCAAACACACGTGCATCAATCATGGCTGGCTCTTGGTAATCACGTTATTGATTGGGTCGGTACGCGCGATGTAGCGCCACTACCGTGTTAGTCAGATCCTTTATTTTACGCGTGTTTGGGCTGGCGAGTCGGGGGCGATACCTCTGCACACATCCAGCAACTGTCCCGCCCCTACACAACTTACTGGATCTGGGTAGGCATAGCGCAAGACTGCCTGCAGGGCACTACGGTCAAATCGCGTTGCCAATTGCACTGTAAGTAAGCAATCAGGTTCTCAACGCGCACCAAAACTGTGCAACACAAATCGATGACAAGTTGCATAACCCATCTATCTCTTTGTTTTTAATAAGTATTTTGACATGGCATGCATGGTGTAACCCTTGAGCCCATAAGCCAAGCAACCCGATGGATATTCCAATGAAATTAGTGACCGCCATTATCAAACCTTTCAAACTCGAAGACGTTCGCGAGGCCTTGTCCACCATCGGTGTACAGGGCATGACGGTGACCGAGGTCAAGGGGTTCGGCCGGCAAAAAGGCCATACCGAATTATATCGAGGGGCTGAATACGTGGTCGATTTCATTCCCAAAACCAAAATTGAAATTGGTATCGATGAGGCGCAACTGGACGCCGTTATCGAGGCCATCACCAGTGCTGCAGGTTCCGGAAAAATCGGTGACGGCAAGATTTTCGTCACCAGTCTGGAGCGGGCTGTCCGTATCCGCACCAATGAATCGGGGCCCACTGCCCTGTAGGCGATTCATACCAACTATGAGCTGAACAGACTGGCCACAGTCGATAACACACGAGAAAACCCAACCATGGAACAACTTGCAGAACTGAGTTACGCGCTCGATACTTTTTATTTTTTGATGTCCGGTGCCCTGGTCATGTGGATGGCAGCAGGCTTTGCCATGCTTGAAGCTGGCATGGTACGCGCCAAGAACACAGCAGAAATCCTCACTAAAAATATTGCCTTATACGCCCTGGCCTGCATCATGTTTATGCTGGTGGGCTACAACCTGATGTATCCGGGTAGTCCATTGAATGGCTATCTGCCTAATTTCAGCCTGTTGCTGGGTGCTGAGAACGATGCAGCTACCTTTCAGGCCGGTGGAGAGGATGCACCATACTATTCCGCCCGATCCGACTTTTTCTTTCAGGTGGTGTTTGTTGCGGCCGGTATGTCGATCGTGTCAGGCGCGGTTGCTGAGCGAATGAAATTATGGGCATTTCTACTTTTTGCCGCCATCTTCACCTCACTCATCTACCCTATCCAAGGTTTTTGGAAATGGGGCGGTGGCTGGCTGGACGCTGCTGGGTTTAATGACTTTGCAGGATCAGGCGTCGTTCATATGTGCGGAGCCAGTGCTGCGTTGGCTGGCGTGTTACTGCTCGGTGCTCGTAAGGGCAAATACGGACCCAACGGCCAAGTTACACCTATCCCTGGTGCCAACATGCCGTTGGCAACGCTCGGTACGTTCATCTTGTGGATGGGTTGGTTTGGCTTTAACGGCGGATCAGAACTAAAAATTTCCAACTTCGAGGAAGCCAATGCGGTATCTGCCATATTCGTCAACACCAACATGGCGGCTGCCGGTGGCGTTGTCGCAGCGCTGTTAACCGTACGCATGTTGTGGGGCAAGGCCGACCTGACTATGGCCTTGAACGGCGCACTGGCAGGCCTGGTTGCGATTACCGCTGAACCACTAACACCATCACCCTTAGCAGCGACGATGATCGGCGCACTGGGCGGCGTTGTGGTTGTGTTCTCCATTATCACGCTGGACAGATTAAAGATCGATGATCCCGTGGGTGCTATTTCGGTACACGGTGTTGCCGGCATGCTGGGCCTGATGGTTGTGCCGTTGACCAATGAGGCGGCAACGTTCGGCGCGCAGGCGCTGGGCTTAGGGGCTATTTTCATCTGGACATTCGGCACTAGCCTACTGATTTGGAGCATCATCAAGGTTATGTTCGGCCTACGTGTCACTGAAGAGGAAGAGTACGAGGGCGTCGATATCTCCGAATGCGGCCTGGAAGCCTATCCGGAATTTTCCTCTCGCAGTTAGCACAGTGTTTCAGCGTCTGTAAGACTCGTGCTCTATAGCCACTGAAGCTAGCCTGGTCGTTTCATGAGACGTTTCATGAATAAGACCAGGCTAGCTCAGTTTTGCTGCCCAGACTCTACAGATTTACGTATTGATGAGTGACCCGCCGGGTGAGGTATCTGGCGGGTACGCTCAGCGTTTAAACGGATGAAAATGCACGAACGGAATGTGCAATGGAATATGGCCATGTTTAAACAACGATACCAACGCCATGCCAGCAACAAAACCACCGATATGTGCACCAAAGGCGACCCCACCCTCTTCCGATCCCGCCATCACTGAGCTAACGAGCTGCATAAGAAACCAGATTCCCAAAACAAATAGCGCGGGTATACGCACCGTTTGAATAACAATAAAAATAGGAATTACCACCAACACACGAGCTTGCGGATACAGCAGGATATAAGCACCGAGCACACCGGAAATAGCGCCGCTGGCGCCTATCATCGGGATCTGTGAGCTACTGTCTGGTAGCGCTTGCGCTAACACCGCCGCCACACCACACAACAAATAGAACACGGCGTAACGCAGGTGCCCCATGGCCGCCTCCACATTGTTACCAAAAACCCACAGATACAGCACATTACCAATTAGGTGCATCCAGCCACCGTGCAGAAACATGGAACTGAAAACCGTCGTCACAGGAGACACCCAAACAAGCTCAGCTGGCAATTGCATCTCACCGAGCAAAATGGCGGGAATGACGCCCAGCGCATAAATGATGACTTGCTGAGCATCGGGTGAATGGCTGATCTGCCACAAAAAGGCACCAACACACACCGCTAGCACCGTGTATGTGACATACGGTACGACGGCTGTCGGATTGTCATCGTGCAATGGAAACACCGCGTTACCCTCTCAATATTTCTGGCTCAAGGGCGATAAGCTCAGTATGACGCTATTCGCAATGCTTGGCTGCCTGATCGTAGCCGCTGAAATTCGTTACCAAATAAGGCAACTACGAAGCCAAATAAGGCTGCGCCGCCTTCTCAGAGCGCAGGAATACCGGCTGCCCTTCTGACGATTCAGAGGCGCTGTAGCGGTATCCTAAACTATTGAACGTCAGCACAGCCTGTGCATTCTTGGCGCGTGTCTGAATCAGATGCCGCGCCATTGCTCCGCGGGCTTTCTTAGCGAAAAAGAAAAAACTGATGGTCTTGAAGTCACCGTTTTTCTCATCCTTGAACGCAGGAGAGATCAACGGAGACACCAGTTGTTTGTGCTTGACTGACTTGAAATACTCGTTTGATGCCAGATTAATGACCGAAGAGCCTTGTCGGCGTTCCAGCTCTTCATTGAGATATCCGGTCAAACGCTCTCCCCAGAACTCGTAGAGATTCTTACCACGACGGGTTTTCAAGGCCGTACCCATCTCAAGTCTGTAGGCCTGCATCAGATCGAATGGTTTAAGAACCCCGTACAGGCCTGACAAAATACGCAGATGTTTTTGTGCATAGTTTAGGTCCGGCTTGCTTAATGTATCAGCGTCCAAACCGACATAGACGTCGCCGCGAAAGGCCTGAATGGCAGGCCGTGCGTTGTTGTTGTTAAACCCTGGCTGCCAATGCTCAAAGCGCTCCACATTCAACTCAGCCAGTGCCTCGCTGATGTGCATCAGCTTGCTCAGCTTGCCCTTACGATATCGCTTTAATGTCGTCACAAGCTTTTGTGATTCGTCCATAAACCCCGGCAACGAGGGTTCGGCAACACGCGAAGGTGTTTCCATGTCCAATGTCTTTGCAGGAGAAAGCAGGATCAGCATGGTAATTAACAATCAACGTCAAGGTTAGGTGAAATGAACAGCTATCAGATGATACGCAATGCACCGATAAACCACTGTGCACCTTCGCGCAGCGCACCAAAGACCGGTAATCCAGCATAACTGATTATAACCAGTGCCAGTATTGCGAAGCCGCCGTACCGCTGGTTCAAATCGCGGTAAATTGCAGAAACGCGGCGCGGCAGGAAGTACGGCAGGATATAATGACCATCCAGCGGTCCCAGTGGTATCAGATTAAACAGCATGAGTAACAGATTAATGTACGTAAACCAGAAGAAAAAGATCTGCACAGACTCACTTTGCGCAAACTCGTACCCATTGCTGACTGCCAATCCGTAGAAATTAATAGCGATAAAAGCCAGAATTAAGTTAGCTAACGGACCTGCCGCCGCGATAACCAAGCTGGCCCAGAACGATGAGAAATTATTCGGGTTGGTGGGCACAGGTTTCGCCCAGCCAAAACTAACGCCAATTATCATCAACAAACCGATAGGGTCAATATGCGCCAGCGGATTGAACGTCAGCCGGCCTAACTGCTCTGCCGTGTTATCGCCGTACAGCTTAGCCGACCAAGCGTGACCAAACTCATGGCAGGATAGCGATATAACAATAGTGAACAGCAGTACGACAAAGGTCAGCGTCTGGCCGTCGAGCAGTAATTGAATCATTGAGTCGTTCGCTGGAACTCACCGTGAATATCAAGAAATACCTCATCTGCCACCAGCGCACCAAAGGCATCCATGCCAAAGTCAGAACGCAGAAAGACACCGGTGGCGGCAAAGCCCAAGGTGTACTTGCCGGTTAGTAAGTTGTCAGCACCGCCTTTGAAAATCGCGTCCAGTGCCAGCTCTTGCGTCTGCCCGCGTAATGTTAGCTCGCCATTGATCACAAATTGATTACCCTCGCCGGGTATCACTGAAGTTGTCACAAAGCTGGCCTGCGGATAATTGCCAGTATCGAACCAGTCTCGACCTTTCAGCCGTCTCTCTAGCGTATCGTTATTCATATCGATGCTATCCAGCTGCACAACACCATCTAGCCTCATTTCAGGTAAGGACTTCGGGTCGAAATCTAGACTCGCTTGCACCGTATTAAACCGTCCGACCACAGTAGAGAGCCCAAGATGCTCAATTTTGAAGTGCAGGTAGGCATGCTCAGGATCCAGGGTGTAATCACCGGCACGCAGCTCAACCACGCTCTGACTGAAGTTCGGACGAACCAGCGACGCACATCCTGACGCAACAATGAGAACGCACACCAGCCAGAGCATACGCTGGGCTAATTTTTTGTGAACTGTGCAGATCGGTGTTGAGCTGTTTTTTGTTAGGTCAATCAAGATACGCTACAGGTTATGGTGTTCATTTCAACAGGGCATCACAGGCTGGCATTGTACAAACCTGCACTTTTACACTTATTTACACCGCCGATACTACACGCACAGAAACGGTACAGGAAACGGACTTTGGTCATGTCAATTGGTTCAAGGTGATCGTTTTGTCGAATATCTGACGACTGTGCTCTGGCAGACACGGGGCATTCAAGGCTAAACTTGCAGCATTCGACTCTCAGGTCGTGCCAACTGCGACATCACAGCCATAATCAATGCGTAATTACGAACTGACCAGAACTTTAAAGCCGTTGCTAATGCGCCTAATAACGGTGCTGGGTACGTTAATCGTGTTCAACGGGTCAGGGGCAGCGCTGGCGCAAAGCTTGTCACAACTGTCGGTTGCCGATCAGACTGCGGTACAGAGCATCTGCCAACCCGTGCACTACCGCGACGGCGCCAGTGCCTACCGAAACTGTATCGCTGAACAGACCCGTTTTCGATCACAATCCGATGAGTTGACCAACACGACGCTGACATTCGATGAGCGCTATGCGATACAGCAAACCTGTCAGCCAGAAGGCGCTTTGCAGAGTGATGCTTATCGAGACTGCGTTATCGCAGAAAACGCCTCAGTGGCCGATATTCCAGTGCCACCACTATCATTGCTCAGTGAGGATGAAAACTACGCGCTGCAGCAAAGCTGCTTCGATGTTCAAATCACGCAAGGTGTCAAGGCCTACAGACAATGTTTGAACCAGGCGATTAGACAATTACAGGCAATCCCCGAACCGGATCTATCAGCGCTGGCGCTACTGGAGCGCAATGCTATTCAGTTGCGTTGTTCTGCATTGAACAATGATGCAGCTGATTATCGATCCTGCTTACTCGAAGCCGTTAATGGCACGCCTGTGAATCAGGACAGCACTGTGGTATCCCCCACTGCCGCATCCCCAAATGAGGCGGTGACTGAGCTTGAATCAGCTACTACAGTCGTCACCGACGAACAAACTCTGTCTGGCAGTGAGAGCAACCCCGAACTCGACATACTCAATACCAATGAACCCGCATCGGTAGAACGCAGTGATGCTCAGAATAGCGTGATTGCATCTATTTCGGAGCAGTCAGACACAGTTCCAATCAGCAATGTGCAGGTTCAGGAGAACGCACTAAGTATTGCAGAGTCACTTCCGGTGCCATCAACCGACACCACGTTGGTACTGGGTACAGTCTCGAACGAGGTCACAACAAACGTTGTCGATATAGCAACCGACAATGCACTACCTTCAACCGACAATAACAACCTTGCAGACACTGCTGTATCTGCCGTGCAAACAGCAGAACTTGCTGCGAGTGACACTGCACCGCAAAACCGCGCTACAACAGCGTCAAACAACAACGCATCAACATCGGCTATTGCCGCTGAAAAAGCGACTCAACCCGCATCAGGATTTGAAATAACAACGGACAACACCGCTATCTCATCCTCACCCATCGATAAGGCCAAAGAGCTAGCGACAAAACAGTGGTTGCAGTTACAGTCAACGGTCGGTGATTTGACCGGTATGAACCAATTGATACTGCTCGGTGCCATGGTACTGCCCATGCTGCTCGCCGGATTCTGGCTAATGATGCGAGGACGAGAATCTGAGCCAGCGTACACCGCGCCGGCACACGCCCACCCTTTGGCCGAACGGGTTGGACCGTCTGTACAGCGTCGGGTAAGAGCCACCAGCGACTCGGATCTCGATGAGTTGTCACAGTCACTGGATTTCACCGCACAGGCAGACGAGATGTTTGGCTCCGAGGCCACCACTACTAACACTGACTCACGAACGTCCAGCGCCTCGGCAACAACTAGAGACAATCGAGCAGCCGTGGATGCTGATATTGCCGCCGCGATGCACCATTCAGCTGATCTGGATGTGGGCCAGCTGTCTGATATCGACACTGCGGTGACCGTTCGTCACCCAATGGGCAACATGACTGATGAACAGTCTCAGACCGAACAGAACTCAGCTGCGCATGAGGCAAACTACACGCCAGCAGCACAACGATCAGCAGGCTTTGCCGATTGGTTAGCCAGTCACGAGCAAAGTGATCAGTTACCGCTGATGATCGAATTTTTGATTTATTGGGTGGCTTACGCTGACGAACGTTACGAAACTGAACTCAAGCGCCGGATTTTTTCAATGCCAAATCCAGATGATCACGACCTGATCAAACGCTGGGTACTCAAACAGGATGTGTTTGCGTTTGCTCACTGCGCTGCCTGGTTGCAATCCAACAGTTCAGAGGAGCAAAGACAGCAAATACTTAATTTATTGATGGCATTGCTGGTTAATGAAAACGCACTAACACCTGCGCAAAACACCTTACTGCGCTTTTTTAGCGATATTTTCGGGCAAGGTCAGGAACAACTTGACGAACAATATCGCCAGTCATTTGCGCATCCAATGCCACCCTTACCCCGCGTTGACAAACCCAATTGGTGGAAACGTCAATCTCGCGACAGTCTTATTCGCTGGGATGCTCGCTGGGTTTCAGCACAAGCGCTTGATTTGCAATACCGAGTTAAGTTGGGATTAGCGTTGCGAGGCCCGTTATCTGAAGACACCATTCGCGTTCACTTTAACCGAGCCGCTGCGCGCTGCAACCCGGCGCGGTTCGCAGCCTTGGGTGAGCGTGAGCAGCTATTAGCGGCGCGACAGATCAGTAAATTCGAGGTTGCGCAGGACGCTTTGTTGGAGGTAGTCGCGTGAAAAATTATCTGAGCAGACTGGGGTTATCTCGCAAAGCATCTGATCTTGACGTTGCGGACGCTATTGATAACAGTATGGACACAACCGGTGATATCAAATCAGCTGCTGATGCAGAAACTATCTTGTCGCAGGTGACGACACGGGTTCACTATGAACGTGCGCATTTGCAATATGAAGCGATTAATGCTGCTTTGGAATGCCTGGATAAACCCGGTGCGCTGGACACACATCGTTGGCCAGAGAGACTGGTTGAGTTTGATGTGGAGTACGATGACACCCTGGCTTAGTGGCCAGATAGGTTACCTAACCTTAAGTCTGTGTCGTACAGTTTGCCTTGTCAGAACGCCATACAATTGGGGTAGCTGACGCTGGCTTATTGCTCAAATGGGATAGGTGCATGTGCACTGCAACGGCGCTCAACCGTTAACGTCGTGATCATTGAGCCCAGTAGAGAAAAATGCGCTGATAACGCGTCGGACCTGGCACCAGCATCGCTTGGCTGTTTTTCTTCTGGTGATGGAATATCACTCTGCCCAGTGGCTGCGTTATCGGTTCCGTTGTCACTAGATTCGGTGCGTGGCGTTTGCACGTCAGATGGTGCAGTGACAGTAACCCATGAGGCCGTGTCCAGCAGTTTGCGCAGCTCATCTTGTTTTGCAGCAACAGCATTAAATGAATAACGGTTAGTCTGCTCATCGCTGTCTGCCAATGCGTCGAAATTCAGCGGTGTTCCATCAATATCCCAGGCCAGCTGCACGTCACCATCGCTTTCAACCACACTATTCTGGGCCAGCGAAACGCTGATCATGGGCGTGCAGTTGAATCTTGGAGCAAATGAGATAGACAGTCGCGCACCTGCCAAATTTGTCGAGAAGGTTTGCGCGGTGTATTCACTGAGGATAGATCCATCTGGCAATGTGCTACTGACCAGAACACCGTGCCAATGTTCGTGCTCGGCGGCCTCCAGCGCTAACCCAGTGGAATTGGCCATAGCCCCTCCCATCTTCGCGGACATCAGAAAAACACCCAACAGCACCCAACAACGAACGAGCATACCGACCTCAAAACACCGCTTTGGCCTCGCAGTCTATCCGCTTAACGACGAACTACCACGGATAATTACGAGCAAATATTCTGAACAAATTGTAATGTTTTATTATTTTCCATTTATATAAACGGATAACTCACAGTATGTGTGTAATTACAGTAAGTTAGGTTCTGTAATGAATTAGGCCTCTATTGGCGTTGAGGCACTTATTTTGCACACCGGTTCACATATATATCTGTTTGTGGACACGCTCGATGACCCTTTTCATCTTCAAATTCTGCCTGCCAGTTCTGCTTGGCTATACCCTGTTTGTCGGTATCGCCGGGAGATTGAATCCGTTTAAAAAACCGCATTACCTGGAAGAACGGCCCTCGTGGATGCTCGGTTTGTGGACTGGTCTGAGCGTGACACTGGTACTGGGTATCGGACTGCAACTGGCCTACGGAATGTCACTGGCTAATGCCCGATCGTTGCTGGCACCCAGCAGCTGGCTTCTAGCAGCCATGCTGGTACCCGGATTTATCGCATTCTTCTATTATCGCCACGCAGTGCACAAGCAAATCGCCAATTCGGCTGAATCAAAATTTCAGGGCGCTAATAGCGCCAATGACATCAACGATGCAACGCTGAGCGCTCAGTTCAGCGAAACCGAAGCCAGCCTGGATGAACATCAACAGAGCATCAGCGAGGAACAATGCAACAGGCCTGTGGCTGCCGAATCTGACACGCCACTGGTCGCCACGTTTCTCGAGCACGCAGAGCTCGATACGGTCAATACTCAAATGCTGACCAACGATACCGCTAATGATCACCAGATGGCCGACAACGCCGGTACTGACGTATCGGATGAACTGAACGACGATATCGACCCGCTGGATCAGACAATATTTGAGCCTGTCCAGAGCCACGCTCTGTTCTGCGAAACAGCCGAAATCGAAACCTCAGAAACTGCCCTCGAACCTGATGCAGTCAATCAACCATCTGACACAGCGTTACCCTGTATTGACGAATTAGTTACACAGCTCGACCAGGAAAAAATCTTGCGTGAAGAGACTGAAAAACACCTGCGAATAACCCGTAAAGCGTTGTCAGTCATGGAGGCACAGACACGTAATGCCGATTCACGAGACGCGGATACGGTCATCGAGCTGGAAGAAAAACTGGCCACTAGCATCAATCTGCAATGTGAATTTGAAACACTGGCGGCGGCTGAGAAAAACCGACGCTTATCCGCCGAAACGGCAATTGCCAACCTGAAACAGGATTTAGTTAACGCTAAACACGATATCCGTCGCAGCACGGCAGCACGTGCCAAGGCACTCAGCACAGCCAACAAATCTATAGCGTTTGCCCGCCAGACTGTCCAGATTCGGGCGCGGTTGGAATCAGAAATTGAAGATGCTAAAGAGACGTTGAAAAATCGCCAGGCCACGATCAGCAGTCTGATCAGGGCATTGGAAAAGGAAAAACGTCATACTCAAGAATCTATCACATCGATGGCTAAACAGCTTGTGTTGCACGAAAAGCAACTCAGTGCACGTCGCAGCCTGGAAGAGGTGGCCAAAAGCGTTGAAAACAAGCTGACCTCAAGACTGGTGAAGAAGGTGGCCAAAGCGCGCCCACTGATTTCAGATCACTAGTGCTGGCAACTCGACCCACAGATACCCTGCTCAGGAAGGCTTAAAGAGATAGCAGTGCCCACAAAAAACGCCACTAGCCGGTGTTTTGGTACCTGCTCGTGGCGCTCTGACTGGCCTGATACAACGACCATCATGTAACACCGTTCTAGTGTGCTGGAAACAGACCGGTGCAGCATTAGTTTGTTCCAGCACACTAGCTGCTGCTTAGTCAGCTATTTATGCTAGCCGATACAGCTGGCTTAACTGGTGGAAATTCTCTCGCACGCCGACGATGTACCTGAGGTTCCCGTTCATAAGGACGCAACCTGAGATCTTCCCTGAATTCAAAGCTTTCTCGTGCCCGTCTCTGCATGCCTAGCATGCACCAAACAGCCAACAAATAAACCCCCAGAAACGCTAACAAAATATGAACACCCTGCATGGTGAGCAGTGTTACAACCCCCGCAAATACAACCGTACAACCTGCGATTATTCCCATGACTTGGTAAGGATTCATGAGTATCGCTCTTTATTTTTGACTACCATTCGAATATACCTGCCACTTTGAAACATGGCAAGCGCGCAATAATTGTCTACCGCAGCTCAGGAAATTGTTCACAGTTCTTGTCGTTCAATACCCTGACCGACCCTGTCAGTTTGCTTCAGCACAACCGCATAACCGTTACATTCGCCACTGAATCATTTTCCCAGGCGATTGCTACTGCCCTATACAGACATTACCTACCTATTATGATTAACAGTCTGTACGCAAGTTCCGTCGTTGCTGACCCCATCTGTTCGATACACCCGTGAACCGCACAGGCATATTGCAGCAATAACCCGGGTGTTCCGACACACGGCGAGCGATTGATCTCACCGATTATTCGAGTGCAATCCTGGCACTGCTAAGCCTGCGGTCCCGTACAGATAATTGGCCAGTGGTTCATTACCAAAAAACTCGTACACCGATTGAGAATTACCACAAACAGAACCCCAATACCGAACGTCGATAGTCGCGGGGTTATCAATACGTTCAGCCACGTAACACTGGTCAGTTTGGTACAAACGGAACAACCGGCGAACTGTATCGTCGTGATTCAGTGCCACTACATCAGCAATGCAGATTCCGTCAAAGGAGAGCTGCGAGGTTTTGCCGGTTCTCACCACAAAATACACGTGCAGGATCTCCATTGATCGGAGTGATTAGTTCAATAGACGGTTATAGGTCGCCACATCGATATTACTGCCACAAGCAATTAGGGCAACCCGTTTGCCAGCAAACTCATTAGCCAGAGGGCCATTGAAAGCGGCCAGCGATGCGGCGCAAGCAGGTTCCACTGCCAATTTAAGGTCGGAAAACATCTGTCGCATAGCAGCCCGCATCGCGTCATCCGAAACAGTAACAAGTTGATCAACATGATCGCGCACCAGTGTAAACGTCACAGGCGTATGCATGGGTGCACCCAGGCTATCTGCAATGGTGTTGACAATGACCGAATCGGCCGGCGCCCCCTGTGCAATGGATTGCGCCATTCCCGCGGCTCCCTCAGGCTCAACCCCAATGACCCGGCAATCC
>CALKXZ010000269.1 GCA_938003775.1 uncultured Granulosicoccus sp.
GGGTTCATGCGCAGGATATTGGGTTCATGGGTAGGATATTTAAATTCTCTTGGTGGGTGCTGTGATGACAGGTATTTTACCCCAGCAAGATATTGCGCGTTTAATAGAAAACGGGCAAATATTGGGCGTAAAGCATGATGATGATGCGGGCAAAGTGTGTCATGCCGAAGAGTGTAGTCTACGTGGGTCAGCTCTACGCTGCGCTTAAGCTCTCTTCCAGACGCTGAGCAATCATGGAGGGGACATTGGTGCCGATTTCAAGCAGCGCTATATCGATGGCATTGGCAAAGGCCAGCGCATCTGCACTGCCGTGACTTTTTACCACCACTCCCTGTAAACCAAGCAGGCTTGCACCGTTATAGCGGCGTGGATCGATACGATTTCCAAATGCCTCAAGCACGGGTTTTGCCACCAAGCCGACCAGTTTGTTCCACCACGACCGCTTAAATTCCTGTTTAAGGTAATGCGACACCATGCGCGCCACCCCCTCACTGGTCTTTAAAGACACATTGCCCACGAAACCATCGCACACAACCACGTCGGCTTTGTCCGTGTAGATTTCATTGCCTTCGACAAAGCCTATATAGTTCAACGAGCTACCCGCAAGTAATGGCGCTGCTAATTTAACCTGCTCATTGCCTTTGAGCTCTTCAGACCCAATGTTCAGTAGTGCCACACGCGGTTGCTCAACACCGTCCACCGCTTGCGCCAGAATAGAACCCATCAATGCAAATTGATACAGGTTAGCGGCTGAGCTATCCACGTTGGCGCCCAGGTCAAGCATGTGGGTATGCCCATCAATAGCTGGGATGATCGCGGCAATCGCAGGACGATCAATACCCCGTACCGTTTTGAGAACAAACTTACTGATGGCCATCAACGCGCCGGTATTTCCAGCGCTCACGCACGCATCTGCTCGTCCGTCCTTAACCAAGTTAATAGCCAGCCGCATGGACGACTTTTTCTTGTTTCGTAGCGCCACCGCAGCACTGTCGTCCATGGTGACTATTTCACTGGCAGGTTCGATGGAATACCGGCCTTCGGGCAACGGTTGTTGACCGGTATGTTGCTTTATATGCTCAGGATCACCCACGAGAATAAGGTGCACATCCTCACGTTTGGCGAGCACTGTTCGGGCGGCTTCGACCAGCACCGCTGTTCCACCGTCGCCACTCATCGCATCGACTGCAACAGTCAACATGCTCGACTACCCCAGAGCGCGGTACTGCTTGGCATATGACCGATTTACTCGTCGTCGTCAATTTCTTCTGGCGTTTGTATGACCTGGTTACCACGGTAGAAACCGTCGGCAGTTACATGGTGACGGCGATGCAACTCACCGGTGGTTGGATCTGTTGACAACGTCGCTTTCTTTAACGCGTCGTGAGAACGACGCATTCCGCGACGTGAAGGTGTTTTCCGGCTCTTTTGTACGGCCATGACAATATCCAGTAAAAATTAATGTAAATTCAAGTTCTTCAACGCGTCGAAGGGATTGGTTTTTCCCTCGTCCACATCAGCAGGCAATTCGCCAAATTCGGTTTGGCCTATATCGCACACTGATAAATCACTGTGTTTAGGTATAACAGGAACGTGCAGCATCACTTCGTCTTCAAACAGGTCAACAACATGGATTTGCCCGTACTCATCCAGTATTACGGGGTCCAGCTCTTTCGCTAAGGTTTGAGCTTTCAATTCATTTTCCACAAACACTAATTCAAACGGTTCGCTGATATCCACATGCATTGACTCAAGGCACCGCTGGCAATCCAGCGCAAACCGTGTTTTCAGCCGACCAGTGACCACGATGTGATCCTTGCGCCGTGAAAACAAGGCAGTGACTTGTATGTCGTTGTCTGCAGATGAGAGGATACTGGCAAGCCTGGGACATTGACTCTGTGACAGTACCAACTCGAATCGCGTTCCATCGCGGACCAGTAAATCCGGATTGAATCGCTGGGGAAGTGCCTTGACCATAACCCGCTAATGATAAAGAAAGGAGCTAGTTGTTGCAAGTGCTTGTTCTCGCATCCTCATCACAATACCGTGCTGCGCTATTACAACGGCTAAATCGACCTTTTCGCACACTATCACCCAATATTGATGAATCCGCACGCCCGGGTGAGGCACCTGCCGCATTAGCCAGTCGTTTGGCGCTGGAAAAGGCCTTGGCGGTAGCCAAGATGCTTAAGCCCGATGACGAGGCACTGATCATTGCCTCCGATCAGGTTGCCTCATTCAACAACCGGCGTATAGGCAAACCCGGCACTGTGCCGGTTGCCTGCGAACAATTGCTCGGTATGAGTGGCCAGCAGGTGACATTTCACACAGCCGTTTGCGTGCTGCCCAATAAATACGTGTCCACAGGGCTTTCACCAAAGCGTGCTAACGAGCAGGCACCTACTGGCAATCCCGACCAGACTCAACCGTTTACCGCGTTGGACACCACAGTGGCGCATTTGCGCTCATTAGATCCGGGCGAAATTGAGCGTTACGTTAAGGCCGATAATCCGTTGGATTGCGCGGGTAGTTTCAAGGTCGAAGCACTGGGGATTAGCTTGTTTAAATCGGTAGACAGTCGTGACCCCACGGCCCTGATTGGACTGCCGATGATTACGCTATGTGACGGGTTGAGACAGTTCGGCCTAACCATTCCGTGATCCGCTCTGCACCTGCGATGGCGTCTTACTACGCGCCCGCTGTGCCACGTAGCTGAATTACGCTCCGCAAGATCACGGTACTGCTTCCTGAGCGGCAGATTGCATCAGAACAGACGCACAGCCAACTGCAAGACAATCCATGCAAAAAGTGCTGCCAACACATCATCGAGCATGATGCCCAGGCCGCCGTGTACTTGCCGATCCACCCAGCTGATTGGCCACGGCTTCAACACGTCAAACAGGCGGAACACAATGAATCCAGCCACAATCCAGGCGATCGAACGAGGCAAGGCGGCCATGGTTAGCAGATAACCAACCACCTCATCCCAAACGATGCCGCCGTGATCGTGAACACCCAGGTGTTTTGCACACACATCGCAACACCACACACCCACGACAAACAGCACGAACAAAACCGCCATGTAGGCCCATAACGAGTGCGGCATCAACAACAGCAACGGTATGCCAAGCAGTGTGCCAGCGGTACCCGGCGCCTTGGGGGCAAGGCCCAGCCCAGCACCCAAGGCGACAAAATTGGCCGGGCTTGCCAGCAAATCACGCGGCGTAATTCGGACCTCTCTCACCGACGCTGCATCTCCCGTGGACGTATCGTCACAGCGAGTTTGTCCAGCACGCCATTGACGTAATGGTGCCCCTTGTCAGCACCAAATCGCTTAGTGATTTCGATACCTTCATTGATCACCACGCGTGCGGGTATATCCGGGCACTCAGTCAGTTCGTATGTGGCAAGGCGCAACGCCGAGCGTTCAATCGGGTCCAGGTTGGTCAGTGGTCTGTCCAGCGCACCCTGCAACGCATCGTCGATAGCTTGTAGATGGTGCGTGACGCCGTTGAAGATCTGCTTAAAGTAATCCACATCGACTCGGCTCATGTCCTGCTCTGCCATAAACTGTGCGCGTACCTCGGAGGCCTGTTCGCTACTGACATCCCACTGATACAGCGCCTGCAACGCTCGCTCACGCGCAAATCGTCGGGCTTGGGATCGGCTGACTTTTTTGCCACGAGTGGATTTGCCCTTCGCTGATGAATCGCCTACTGACTGACTCACTGATGACGCGCTCACGGCAGTTTTTCCTGCACCGGCCTGCGACTTTTCACTGGCTGACTGTTGCGCAGAATCATCCAGTGACTGGGCAGCGGCTGCGTCTCGTATCATGTCACCCAGTGATCGAGGATTTTCAGTGCCAGGCAACATCGGTTCAGCGCTAACAGCAGGTATCGAGGGACTTTCATCTGGCTTCACAGCAGCAGACACAACACTTGATGTTGCGGCAGTAGCTGCACTGGCAACATCGCGCCGCCACGTCGTCTTGCCTCCTGTGTCTTCCAGCACAATGCCCTGAGCAGCCAGTTCATCGCGTATCTGATCACTTCGAGCAAAGTCTTTGCTCGCTCTGGCGGTTTTACGCTCATCGATCAACGCAGCGATTGACGATTCATCTAACCCGCCGGCAGTGGCATGCCCTTGCAACGCCGATTCAGGATCAGACTCCAGTAAACCCAATCTGCCACCAAGCAACACCAGTGTATTGGCCAGAACAGTCGATCGCTCGCTGCCAGGGTCTGACTCCTTGTTTAATGTTCCTGCCAGTTCATGCAACACTGACAACGCTTCCGGCGTGTTCAGATCATCGTTCATCGCAGTATCAAACCGATCCACAAAACCTCTGTCCAGCAGGGACTGTGCAGCGTCTGCATCGATACCCGTCATAGCATCCGTCATGACAACGGCACCGCCACTGTCACGTGGCAGCGTAATGACGCGGCCGCGCAGCGCGGTATAGAAACGCCGTAGCGCTGTGCGCGCTGCATCAAGCGATTCAGATTGGTAGTTCAACGGGCTGCGATAGTGACTGCCGACGATGAACATGCGTATTTCCTCACCGGAATACTGCGCTAACACGTCGCGGATAGTCAGAAAATTATTCAGTGATTTGGACATCTTTTCATCACCAATACGCACCAAGCCGTTGTGCATCCAGTAGCGGGCAAATTTGCCACCGCTCAGCGCCTCGCTCTGGGCTATCTCGTTTTCATGATGCGGAAATTCTAGATCCATACCGCCACCATGGATATCAAACTCCTCGCCCAATAGATCCATGCACATGGCGGAGCACTCGATATGCC
>CALKXZ010000270.1 GCA_938003775.1 uncultured Granulosicoccus sp.
CGATGAGCAGGGTGAGCTGTTGAGCTCACTGAGTATCGATAAACCGGTCGAATCGCAGCAGTTATCGCTGCTGTAGTGGCAATTTGAAAAACGAGTCGTAGCAATATCAATAACTTAAGCCGTTTGCTGTCGAACTCGGGATGCCTGGGTTTATTCTGTCTAATCACTAAACAAACCGAGCCATCAATACCATCGACAACAACGCCAGGCCAATGCCCAGTATTTCACGCCCGTGTATGGCATCATCGAATACCACAACACCCATTGCGCAAACTGCCAATAAAGTCAGCATGGAATAGGCAACACCAGCTTGTACAACGCTGACGTATCGCATTGAGCCGTACCACATGACGGCCGACACTAGGTACAGCGCAGAACCAATAAGAAATTGCCTGGAAGAGAATGGCAAGGCATCATCAGCGGCAATTTTGATGACATAATTACCCATAATAACGGCAATAGCCGTTAGCAGGGCGAAGCCATATCCTGCAGCTATGTTATGCATGTCTATGTCCCTGTTGATAGGGCTTTGCTTTCCTATCAATTAATAACTAGGAAACACAAAGCCCATAGCACCCTCCAACTAACCGGTACCAAACTGATCATCGTTGAGTTTTTTGATCTTCTTGCGCTTTTTCTTAGCCTTTGCGTCCCAAACGATATCAGCTAATTGATAAGCGAAGACCGAGTCGGGTGCTAAGGTTATGTCAACGCGTCCTGCTCTGCCCCCATCACCGCCAATTTGCGCACCGATAAACCCACCTAACGATGCGCCAATATTAAACGATGGATTCGACTGGAATTTTTCGGCAACCGATGCCTCGACAACGACGAATATCTCGTTAACCAAACGAGCATCATTGCCCCAATCGATCAGGTCATCGAGCAAACGAGGCGAGTCATTGGCCGCTTTTTTTAGCTGTGGTTCTGATACCCAAATGTGTGCCAGCTTCAGATCACCCTTGGTCAGCTTGTTGTTGACATGATCAATATCAATGGGTAGCGGAACACCGGATAGTGTCAGCGGAATTAGTGCGCCAAGCCCTGTGTGATTCTTGACATCCAGATCAACCTCAATAATGCGACTATTCAGAGTGCCGATTTTTTCTGGGTTGATTTGGTTGTGCACATCAATATTTTTCGGCTTGCCCAAAGGTGACCTTTTTTCACCTGCGCTGCCTATCTGGCATTTGTGAGACCCAGCCACGAAATAACTTGTGCCGCGATACTTGAATCGTTTGTTGTTCAATTCTGCCATTGCCATGGTATTTCTCCGTATTTGCTGAAACCAATCCATAAGATGCGTCGCGTAGTGATCAATGGATCAAACAGACCCGTATCCCCGTGACGTGTTTAATTTTTCATGGCGATCGGGAAAACAATGGGCGTTTCTGCGGGAAAACAGCGGAAAAACAGCAGTGTTACGTTATAAACAGACCGAAAGTCTAGTGCGTTGTTGCTGTTGTGAAATATCTATGCCGTGCAGACTTGTTCATCAATGATTGACATTGTCGTTGTTCAGCAGAAATTTTAGTTGTGATGCCGAACAGGAGCGTAGAGCCAATGAAATCAGAATTACCGTTGTTCGATATCCGGCGCGTTGATAACGAACTGACTATCACGTTACTCACTGGCTTTAGTTTGACACTGTCAACACATGAGCTGCCTATAAACGCGCGAAAAGATAGAGCTTTGTGCGCGTATCTGGCTAACACACCGGGCAAGCCATACCGTCGGAATCAACTGGCTGCTTTGCTTTGGTCAGATAGTGAGGACAGTCGCGCTCGGGACAGTCTCAAGAAGGCACTGCTGCGTTTGAGGAAAATTTTACCCGACGGACTACTGATCACAGACCGGGTTACAGCCTGTTTGTCGCTGGATAGGAATCAGGTCGATGTATCTTGTCATGAAGATTTATTAAACAGTGGTGACGTTGATTCAGTGCTGCAGGCGGCAGGAATGTTTAACGGGAATTTTTTGCAAGAATTCGAAGGCATAACCGCCGAGTTTGAGGATTGGCGCGGTGAGCGTCAGCTACAGTTGTTGGAAATGATTAGAAAAGTCATGTTGAGCACGATGACTCAGACGTTGGCACTTGGAAACCTGGTTCAAACTGAAGCGCTTGCAAATCATATGACGGTGCTAGATCCACTTGATGAACAGGCAGCACGTGTCCTTATCACAGCCTACTTGTCGGATGGGCGTACAGGGCAGGCAAGGCGGATCTTTACCGAGCTTGAAGATCGACTCCGCGATCAGTTAGGTGTTGATCCGGAACAGGCTACTGTTTCACTGATCTCATCACTGGATTTTTCTGCCACCACGAACTACCAGATCGAATTGACAGCCATACCAAGAATTGCTGTCTTGGCGTTCGATGTTGGCGCAGGTGAAGCCAATCAGGCTTATTTCGCCCAAGGTCTGACCGATGACATCACCACTGATCTAGCCAGAACACGGAACCTTGAGGTACTGCCTTCAAGCACCTTTTCTGACTTGCATGGGGATGTCACGCGGGTCCTGCTAGCACGGGGTGTGACCCATGTGCTGCACGGCAGTGTCAGACGCTCACACGGTCGGTTGCGTGTTAATACAAGACTGCTGGATACCCGGAATAACCAGATCTTATGGGCACAGCGTTACGACTGTACACCCGATGATGTATTTGACATGCAGGATGCCGTATCGGCGCAGGTGGTGCTGCACTTACATCGTGAGCTGTCGCCTGACAGTGCACCAGGTCATCATCATGGAACACGCAATGCACATGCCTATGAGATGTTTCACAAAGGCAGGTCGCTGTATTTGCGTGGTATGAACAATCACTCGTTGCGCGGATCAAAAGCATTGCTGCAATTAGCGATCGATATTGACCCTGGCTTTGCGCGCGCTCACGCGCAGCTTGCCATCTGCGAATCCTGTCTGGCAATGAGTCTGGTCAATAAGACGGGTGAGGAAATCACTGAGCAGGGGATGCGACACAGTATTACTGCACTGGCATTAATGCCAAACCTTGCGCTTGGGCATGCTGCGCAGGGTTTGTCATTTTATGCCACCGGACATTACGCTGAGGCAGAACATTCGCTGCAGCGGGCTATCAGTCTTGATGAAAATCTATTTGAAGCGCAGTTTTTTCTAGCAAGAAACCGCCATCTTCAAGGGGACCGCAAGGGTGCAGTGCGCAGCTTTCGAATCGCTGCAGCGCTTCGTCCGGATGATTTTCGTAGCAGTGGTCTGTTGGGAGAAGAGTTGAAATCTATCGGGCGTGCAACCGATGCCGTTGTGGCTTTTAATGCGGCGATTGATCGCGTCGAGGCGGAGCTTGAACGACACCCGGACAATGCCGGTGCGTTGGCCTTTGGCGCACCAATACTCTGTGAGCTGCAGCGTTTGGATCAGGCGCAGCAGTGGTCCACCTGGGCATTAGCGATTGAACCGGACGACTGCCTGTTGCGATATAACTTGGCGCGTATGCATACAATGTTGAATAACCATGCTGAAGCGCTGGAGCATCTGGCGCGCGCATTTAACGTACCGGCATTGATTCAACGGCGTTTAGCACTCTGGATGCGCCACGATGAGGATTTCAAGCCGCTGGCAGGTGATGCCAATTTTCAGAAGATGCTCATGCTGGCTGATCGGTGAAAACTTCACACCGGGATTCCTGGATGACTGACCAAGCAGTGAGGCAACCGCGGGTCTGACCGGGCAGAGTGGCAGGCGCCAATGTGAATGAACCATTTACCCGCTAAACCGGTCAACGTGATGCACCACTCATTGTACTGACATGAACTGAGAAGCCAGTCGCGTGAGTCGTCGCAACACCCAAGCAATACACCGGCGCAAGGGCTATTATATTGACATGAACTTCCGTTCTCATTCTGGGCCTGTCCGGTTGCCGGGAAATCCTGTATGCGCGTAGCCACCTATACGCAGCCTAGCGTCGCTACGCGTGGCTCAGTGTTCGCCCTGGGTGTCCTTATCGTCACTATTTTGCTGGGCACCGGTGTGGTTCCAACCATTGCCGCTTTTGTCGGTGGGCCACTCGAACAAGTGCTGACACCGTTGTGGCTGTTGTTGTACGTCAGTTCGTTTTTGGGTCTGATGTTTACCCACGGCATAAACTGGATCTCGTGGCTGGTGCGTTACCGGATATTGCTGGTGCTGTTGATACTGGGCACCATCTTGTCGGTCTCGTGGTCTATCGACATGCGGATCTCAGCGGAGCGAACAATTCATCTGGTGGGCAGTTCGCTGTTGGCGGTGTACATCGGGTTCACTGTTCCGTTGTTGATTACGCTGCGGGTATTCGCCATGGTGCTCGCGGTGTTTATTTTGGCTAGCGTAGCGACGGCTATCGGTTTGCCAGATCTGGGTATCGAGAACTATGAAGGTTCGTTGGTCTGGCGAGGTGTTTTCAACTCTAAAAATGACCTGGGTTTCTGGGCAGCGGTGGGCGTGCTGTTGTACGTAACGCTGAGTGATTCTATTCAAACCACCTATCGCAAGTTTCTATGCTTCCTCATGGCGGGTGTCTGTCTAGCGGCACTGGGGTTGAGTCAATCTGCCACCTCGCTGCTTGCCATGTTGATTGCTGGCGCTTTATCGCTTTATCTGTTTATTGCCAGTCGTTTTCAGCTGGGATTTATCAGGATGGTCGTTATGGCCGTGTTATTCACGGCAGTCATTGCACTGGCTGCTGCCAACATTGATACGGCTGAACTGGTGGGGCGTACCGATGACTTGACTGGGCGTGGCGAAGTCTGGCGGCAGACGTGGAAATTGATCATGGAACGTCCGCTGACTGGCGTTGGTTATGGTTCGCTGTGGTTTCCAACTGATAGCACCATTTGGATTCAGCAAAGTCTTACCGACTTTACCTGGGTGGTGTATCACGCGCACAATGGTCTGTTGCAGGTCGCTTCTGAAGTGGGTATACCGCTAGCGCTTATTGCGTTACTTATGGTGGCCCAGCAACTGATCGAAATATTCTATTGCCAGTATGAGCGCCAGCAGGTGGGTGTATTATTTGTGCTGGCGTTTGCGTCGGCTTACCTTATCAGTAATTTTTCTGAGGCACGTTTTCTGGTGACCCGCGAGCTGTTCTGGATATTCTTTCTGGCGCTGCCCATTAGTATGCTTCGGCAAATTAATCTGGTGTCAGTTGAGCAGGGAGTGGATCAGGACGAACCCGAGCCTAACCGTGGCCCATCTGATAAAAGTCAGTCCCATGCTGATGCATCTGTTAAACCGTGGTTAGATCTGAAACCTGCAGGACGCACTTCGGTGCGCTCGCGCGCTACCGACGCATACCCGGTTGCAGGTACCGCAGGTACTGCCGCCGTCGCACTAGCGCAGTATTCGGCTGAAACCGAATCAACCGGCCTAGACATTGTTGCCGGGAATGGCGACTGGCGTGGCCCCGAAGATATCAACGAATTGAGCCTGGCCTCCAGTACCTTGTCACTTGATCAAACGGATATCGATCTGGGTGAATTGGTGGATGAGTCGGACGAGCCTATCGGTACGCGGGACAATACGCTTGATTTGACCGGCTCGGTTAACCTACCGTTGACTCAGGATGAGTTTCGTGAGCCCATAGAGCACGATGATCTGCGTTATAACGACACATTGGATGTCGATCGTTACGATATGGACTTCGATGTCACGGGAGATTGGGTCGATATTCCACTGGACGATGACCGATAACCATTCACTGTCATGAAAGAGAACGCTTACTTCGATAACGCCGCAACCACCTGGCCGAAACCCGAAGTAGTGTACACATTCATGGATAGCTTCTTTCGCTCACACGGTGTTAACCCTGGGCGCAGTGGCAGCCTGTTGGCTGTAGAGGCTGAGCAAATGATAAGCACCACGCGCGCGATGTTGGCGCGCTTTTTCGGTTTCAGTGGACCCGCAGGGCGTGTCATTTTCACATTAAACGGAACAGATGCTCTGAACATGGGCATAGGCGGGTTGGTATCAGCCGGCGACCACATCGTCACAACACGCCTGGAGCACAATGCCGTACTACGCGCCGCAAATCACCTGGAACGTGATCATCAACTGCAAGTAACGCGAATTGCTGCCTCTGAAGGTGGATACATTGACCCAACTGATATTGAGGCTGCCATCAATCGGCATACCAAAGCCATTGTGTTGACCCATGCATCCAATGTCAT
>CALKXZ010000271.1 GCA_938003775.1 uncultured Granulosicoccus sp.
CGTAGAGTCGCAATGAGGATGGACCAATTCCCCTAGGGCATAGGATGAATTTACTGGCGGCTATCGTATCTGTGTAGAGTTTCTGGAAAGCGTATTTAGACGTCTGCATCGGATCCCAGGTGCAAAAATTAGACGTATCCAGGATGCGTGCGTTGGCAGCAGCCTCGAGATCAAGAATTTTCTTTCTGACAGGGTGGCTGGCAGAACCGACAAACGAATAAAGCCACTGGCGCTTTGCCTGATTAGCATAAATTTGCGAGATGCCAGAATTTTGCACAGTGACATAGGGAAACGACACGTGTTCAGTCTGATTGGCAAAGCGGGCAGCCAGGCTGCAATAAAGGCCCGGCAAAATGGGCCAGGCGCGATCCATTTCGTTGTACATGTAAACCTTTTCCGGGTACTGGCGTACCAACGGGTGCGCCTGTAACTGCTTGAACTGCAGGTCCTGGAACTGGGTGTTTTCCACGAACACAATGGCGTCAGCGCTGTCAGCGTTTGAAACCAACTGAAACTCACCATGAACATCCATGTCGTACAGTTCGCGCAAGCGATGTAGACACGGGTGAGTCTTGTAAGCGGACGTCAGATAGAGATTCATGTTTCCCGTCTAAACTGTAATGTTAGGAGCAAAATACCACTGAATGCCCTCGCATTTCCCGGTATTGTTCCCCTTTCCAGCACCCTCATCGAATTTCTTGTCCAGCAATGGCGTGATTTGTAGTGCATGGGCGTCCTTTCCGAGTTTTCGCAAGAAAGTGTAGGAGTCACGCCAGTAAATGCCGGAAGAAAATGCACTAATTGCAAAAAAAATGAGATTTTTGTCACTAAATTGACTGCTTTCTTCGAATAATTCGATGAATTCGGATGATTCAGACGTCTTGATTGGGTCATGAATCCGGCATTCACGGAATGCGTTTTAACAGCGTCATAGCCACAAACTGGGTTGAATAGCTGGCAATTTCTCCAGTGTGCAAGCATTGGTGTGGATAAAAAATACCCAAATGGCAGTACAGTATTTTTTTCTACAGCAATGGATTGCGATAGTTATGAGCAAACAGGCCTTTACTGGGCAAATCAGTTACCCACCGTTGATGGTGTTACTTGCAGCCGTTTTCACGCTGGGCGGCTGTGGTGGTGGAAATGAGACACCAGCAAGCTCGACTGCAAATGCGGTGTCAGATGCCGCGCCGATGGCAAACACAGGTTTGGCGGGTACAGACTCATCGGGTACTGCAGTAAGTTCTCTGGCGTCGACAAACACCCAGCCGCCAAAAGATCCCACTCCGGCGGCACCAGATACCGTCCAATATCCCACTGATATAGATTCCGACGATCACGCAGGAATGATCGTGACCGGTTTGGGTGGGTTAGACCCTCGTTTGGTGACCTCACCGTGGTTTGTCAATATTGGGACGTTTCGTGAGGCCTCGCTAGCATCCAATCGGGGAGATGCTTTTGTGGATCTGGTTGAATACACAAGTGACTTCCCGGTTGCCAACCACATTGCGTTTTATAAACCGGCTTTGGATACCTGCGAAATTGTGGATCCGAACCGACAAGCCGTCGATAACGGCAGTGAAAGTGGCGGCAAACCACCGCCGACAATCAGTGGCGGTGCTTCAGTCGTTTTCAACACACCTTCAGGTCCGTGGCACACCTTCAATCAATCAGTGTTAGAAGGTGGTGATATTGGCTATCGAGCCAAGGACCAATTGCTCAGCGAACTGCCGAATGAGATAACCTTGTCGGTGCCCGGCGATGCCTTCCCGACGGTGGCAGCCCACCCATTGTTCGAGCCCGCTGCCCCCGTTCGATTATTGCCAGCGACTAAAGAGTTGGTGGAAACCGAAACCCACTATTCATGGGTTCCTGGATCTGCAGGTCTGGTTGGTAGTTTTATTCAATTGCAGTTTTTAGCCTATGATGCAAGCCATGCATTCCAAGGGTTTGTTGCCAAATGTGATTTGGCCGATGACGGTAGCTTTACGCTACCCGCAGCGCTTCTTGACTACCTGAGTGATAACTCACATGCCAGGCTAACCAGTCGATTTTCACGCACGTATTCCCGTATCGATCTGGCCAACGGCGTAGTGATACGCCAGCGGATGATGGTTGCTGAATGAGTCAGTTTGGAACAGGGTTTGTGAACAACCGGGTATCTGAAATTTATATTGCCGCTGGCTATTGTAGTGAGAGCTTTTGCGCTTTATACTTTCGCTGGTCAGCACAGGTGCGGGGTGGAGCAGTCTGGCAGCTCGTCGGGCTCATAACCCGAAGGTCGTAGGTTCGAATCCTACCCCCGCTACCAATTATACAATCCACTGGTCTGACCAAAATAATCAACCCCCTAATAACGGGGCTTTTTTGTGCCCATATTATTGCACCCTTTTTGTGCCCTGGCTAAAATCCCAGAGGCGCGGTGGCGTCCTTAACACCCCTGAAATCCATACTAACGCAGACTGGGTTTGTCCAACTGCTGGCAGCTTTCGCTGGTTGATGCACGCTCACATGCAGGGGTGATGTACGCGGTATGTCGCGCTCATGGCAGCTAGTTCGGTTAGGGCAATTCAAACAGTAAGACTTCGGCATGCTCACCTTGATCAAAGATGATGTTTCCGCCGCCCTCAATGGCCAAGCCGTCGCCTGTGTTTAACGGCTCATCGTTCAGTCTCACACGACCACCTGCAACTTGTACCCACGCACGCTGGATCGAGCCTAGGTCGTGTGCGATGCGCTCGTCACCGTCGATAGTGGCAGCGAACACGTTGGCCTTGGCACGCGTTTTCATGGAACCATCGCGACCGTCAGGAGACAGAAATAACTTCAACTTACCTCGCTTAGCATCAGGGTCGATGTCCAGGGTATCGTATCGCGGTTCAGCTCCCTTTTCTTCGGGAAGCAGCCACACCTGGAGGAAGCGCATACGCTCCGAGTTTGAAGGATTGAACTCGCTGTGTGTCACACCACTACCAGCGCTCATATACTGAACGCCCCCAGCTTGAACAGTGCTTCCGTTACCCATTGAATCCTTGTGTGCTAATTGACCTTCGAGCACATAGGAGAATATCTCGGCATCCTGGTGAGGGTGAGATGGAAAGCCGCCACCGCCTTCGACCTCATCGTCATTGATAACGCGAAGCACACCGAAATTCATGTGCTGAGGATCATGGTATTGGCCAAAGCTGAACGAATGTGCGCTCTTAAGCCAACCGAAATCCGCCTTACCACGCGCATGAGCTGGCCGCCGAGTCAAGGTTTGTTGCGTGTTCATATCGACTACTTTCCCTTATCAAAAATGTGCATTGTTCTCTCGAATAACACTATAGGTTTCCTTTTTTCGTTAATAAAGGACTAGTTCGAGAATGGTCTGTGCTTATATCGAGCACCCTACAATGATGATTTAATTTATGCACACCCGATGCGCGCAGTGGCTGTCAGGTATCACGGCCCAGTGTGAACGTGCTGAACTAAATACAGCTATAGAGGGTCTGATCAGTGACGCTATACTTGAACCCGCTGTGAGATTCTGTAATATTACAGTCCAGAGCTCAGTGCCACTATATGCGGCGATTCAGGGTTCAGGTATAGCGTTCGCCAGGTCACTTTCTGGGCAGCTAGGCTTAACTGAGCCTGTTCTATGAAAGTTTGCTAATTTGTTTTATGTCCGTTTACATTGAATCATGTGTTGGTCATAACGCAGATGGGCTGAATCCCGGCATGCAACCGAGGGATAACCAGACCAGGGTCGGTTGGTTTAAACGAAAGGAGGTGGCACATGATACGGACTGAACACTTGGACGAATCCACGGCACAGCGTCTGTTAGAGGATCCGTTATTCGCTGAAGAGCTATTGCGTGAAGGCCTTCAAGCGTTGGTCGACGGTGAAATAGAGATGGGCAAGTCCTTGATTTGTGACTGTATTGAAGCCACGGTCGGATTTGACAATGTCGCCAACGACATTAATGAGAGTCCCGCGAGCGTTAGGCACATGTTTAGTGCTGACGGTAATCCGAACATAGACAACCTGTTTGATGTCATTGTAAACCTGCAGAAGCACGGTGGTCTGAGCCTGGAAGTATCCACCCAAGCGCATTAATCAGACGTTGGCCAGCTTATGTCAGTCTGTGCAAAGCAGTGATTGCTCAAACGTGTTTTTGCGCAAGGTACTTGCGCAGCCACCGTGCGGTTGCCTGTATTGCCTGCACACCCTCTAGTTGCACTTCGTGATCATCGATGGTTACCAGCGGTGTGAATGGGATGCCTGCTTGATGAATAGCATGCTGAATGTGTTGCAGTTCTTCGTCCGATGCAATCTCTGATTCGCGCAGCGCAAGGTTTTTTTGCCAGCTCAGTAGTCGTGCTTGATTGATATCTTCCTCTTGTATCCAGTCAATATAGGCCTCATAAGCTGCTAGCGATGATCGATTTTTCGCCAGCCCGTAAATAGTTTTACCCATGTCATCACTAAATTCATCATTGCCTGTCAGAAGAACAATCTCAACGGACACGCGTTCTGACTGAAAGTGTATCTGTTGTTCCAGCGCCAGGTGCACTTGCCGGCAGTGGAAACAATCTACCTGTGAAAATAGTTTGATGTGCACGTCTGCATTGGGTGCTGTACGTGCAATGCGAACCGGTAGGTCTAGCGCGATACTCGTCGGTTTAAGAAACAGCTCAAAATTCTCTGGGTTGCTGACAATTCTGGCGAATTTGGTCTCAAATTCATTCGTGGTTGTTGTCAATCTCTCAGTGCTGGCGATCAGCCACACGCCATAGGTGCTGACCAGCGCGACAACAACCAGTATCCATTGCTGCAAGTCTGGGAACGACACAACCGCTGTTGCCAAGCTAATCAGCCCGACCAGAAACTCCATGGCAATAAGAACATGTACCCCTGTGCACAGTTTGCACCACTGACCGAGTGTGTGTTGTACAACAGCAAGATAAGCGATCATGGGGAAAGATACAGCGCCTAAGAGCAGTACCGCCAGCGCTGTTGTTGTTGGTGATGGGCCTGGTAAGGAGATCGCCAGTGCTAACAAACACCCAATGAAATAGGCAAGTCCAAGCTCTGATAGTGAGAATATGTTGAACGGCTTGGCAATGGGCTGCGCTAACACGCTATGGCAGCCAGCCTGCGAATCAGTGCCGCACAGACGCTGTAAAAGGGACGTGTTTTGTCCGTTTTGTATGCGAACCAGGAGCTCACACAGTACAATACCCAGAGACTTGGAGAGCAGTGTCACAACCACCAGTGTGTGGAGATTTTCAACCACAGCAAATGTCACAGCCAGTAGTGGCACGGTAGCGAGCAATAACAGACGAAGTACCCTTGCTGCTGATCTTGCACGTTGCTCCTGACGCTTGTGGTCAAACTGCTGTTCACCTGAATGAGCAGTAACGTAAGGTACTAGCACAACACCTGTCACCATTTTTTCAAATTCGCTGGCAGCAACGCTCACTTCACCTACGAGCCCATCGACATAGGTGATCTGCTTACCTGTTTTAATCAGCACCGCAAATGTGTCAGCTCCATTGTTTGCACGCATGTGAACCAGTGCGGGTGTATCCATTGTGCCCACCTGATTGGGGGCCATACGTGTCGTGCGCGTATCGACGCCCCATTCACCCAGGCAGTGTACGATGCTCATTAACGACGGTGATGCGTAATGAGTATCAATGCAATGTCTGATGGTTTGCTGGGTTACATTAACTTCTAACGCAAGTAAGAGATTGGTAACTGCCACTAAAAGGCTGTCAGCGGGCTGTTTCTCTTTTTTCCAGTGAATCATGAATACACGGCTGGCTTGGCGTCATAGAGTGGGCTTGTAAAACGTTGTGCTAAACAGGGAGCACTACTGCAGGATTTCATAGAGTACGTGTTGCCAATGTGTTGGGTAGCCTTGTGGGTGCATTACCTGCTTGGTAACTGTTGTTGCGCTAAGCGACGAAATAAACCGTCTGTTTCGTGCAGTGTTGCGAATGTACCCTGTTGGACAATGTCTCCACCGTCCATCACATAGATCCAATCAGCATGGCGCACGGTGCTCAAACGATGTGCAATGACTACACGTGTCACCTGGTAACAGTTTAAATTATCGGCAATAACGCGCTGTGATACGTTGTCTAATGCGCTTGTAGACTCATCAAATAATAAAATCCGGCGTCTAGCGGCGATTGCTCTGGCGATCATTAGCCGCTGTCGTTGCCCGCCTGACAAGGTTGGAGCACCGTGGTTCATCACGGTGTTCATTTTCATCGGCATGCTATCGATGTCATTTGCAATGTCTGCAACCATCGCAGCCGCCCAGGTTTCATCGATCGAAAGCGAGGTGTTTCCTGCAATGATTTCAGCAATTGTTCCAGCAGGCACGGTACTGTTTTGCATGACTACTCCCAGCTGCCTACGAACTGATTGTAAATCCAAATTTGCCAGATCCTGTTCGTCGTAGAGAACCGAACCTTCCACAGGGTCTTCGAAACCGAGCAGTAGACGCAGTAGTGTTGACTTACCGGCGCCAGACGGACCAACGATAGCGATGAATTGTCCAGGACGGATCGATAAGTTGATGGCGTTGAGTACCAGGGGGCCGCTACCGTAACGAAAACTAATATTTTTCAATTCAATTTTTCCGGTAACGGGTCGTGCCTCCGTTCTGGATGGGGTTCGTTCCAGCGGTGCTCGAAGAATGGGCAGTATTAGCGTTCTCTTAAACCATAGCACCGCCATATCGGCGACCAAGTTGGTCATTTCCTTGCCAATGGACACGAGGCCTTGGAAAGAAAAATAGTAAATGAAATAGGCACCCAGGTTTATCGTGTTATTTTGCGTGCCCGAATTGAGTATCAGAGTTCCCGCTGCGGCCATGACCATTAGGCTACCGCCGTGAATGATCGTTGGGGAGGCAATGTCATCTATATCGGACACCAGCAGTAGCTTGCGCTTTCTTGTTACCACTTCATTGAATTTATCGCACCACACGCGATAGGCTCTGTGCTCAGCGGCAGCCATTCTTAATGTCGGCAGACCCACGATCATCTGATGGGAGAAACCAAAAATCTTACCTTCTCTTTCCTCAAGTTCGACTGAAGGGATATAGCTTAAATAGACCTGTACAACCGCCAGTATCATGAACGCTGCCGTGGTTGCTAGCGCAATCCAACCAAGCTCGGGCAAAGACCAGTAGCAAAGAAACAAGAAAACAAACAGTAATACACCGTTCATCAGCATAGTGAATGCCGCTGTGTACAGTTCAGTGGTTATGGAAGAAATGAGCGTCAGCCTATTTTGCATGTCTCCAGAGCTATAGCGATTGATAAACGTCACGGGTAACTGCAGCATACGATTCATAACCGCTTCTTGCATTCGCCAGTTCAGAAGTGTTTGAATTCGCAAAAGGTACAACGATTTCAAATAGTTTAATGCCGTTGTTATGAGTGTCAGCCCCAAAAACATGCCCGCCAGGTACAGCAGTCGATCGTAGGCACCATCAGGGATAATTTGGTTCATGAGTGAGCCTGACACCAATGGAACAAACAGGGACATACCTATGGCCAGTAAGCTCAACAGACCGATACGGGTCAATTCGCTTCTATGTTTGACTATCAGTTTGCGCAATAAGCTGATGGTATTGCGTGATGATTCTTCAACCAGCGGTATAGTAAACAGATAAGCAGTGGGTTCGAGTTCAGGGGCAGTGGGGCTGCAACTCACACATGTGTGCGTTTGCTGACTAGTTTTGTGTGTGTCACCCCTAGTTGGACGCAGCGACGGTGGCACACAAATGAGATAATTGGAGCTTGTCGTTGTTTGCGGTTCGCGAACCACGGCAACCGGGGTCTGAGACTCGCGGGTTACTGCCAACAAGTCCTGATAGTCATGGTGATGCCAGTCGCTGGGTAATTGAATTTTTCTAACTTGAGTGCCGCTATGGTTTGCTATGGTCTCAAGCTGCTGTTCCAGCGGCGCGTTCTCATCAAATTCAGGAGGAAAATTAAAGGGGCCGTTGGCTCGCTGTTCTAACTTGTCAAGAGCATAGGTAAGCGGTGTTACCTCTTGTGCCTCTACTGGTGGTAACAATTGCACAGATGCAAGTTCCTGTGCCGTTGCAGAATCTTGATTTACCTGCATTATTGTAGCTTTTGGGGTTGTCACATTGATTGAATGCTGACAATCCAGTGTTTGTTGTACGGCAACAAGGGCATGAACAAGCCACAGTAGGCCTAGGCGCTTGCCAACCGTGGGTACTTGGTCTGTGGTTAGTACGCTAATCTGAGCATCACGCATAACAGTGAACCACAGCGACTCATCCGCTGGCAGCCAGACCACACTGTGTTGCGCAGCAACTGTCGTCTTATTGGCATCGCCAAGGCATATCTCACCACTGTGCAGCGCAATCCAGTTCCCCTGAGTGTGCCCAGCTGGGGTCTTGGCAGTAAAGGCAGTGTTAGCATTCAGGCGCTCAGCTTGCTCTACATTAACCAGGAAATCGGGTGATGAAGTAGGGTAGCGCTGTGCTATTACGTGCTGGAGTTTACTCACCCAGCGGTCTGCGGCCACCTGGTAGCTAGCATCATCGAATAAGTGAGTTGCGTAACCTGGACAGAAAACTTCGCACTCGCCACAGGTGAACAACGATAAAGAATATCCGGGTTGGTCAGGCTGTGTTAAGCAAAAGAATTGTCCGGTATCTATCTCTAACAATCGATGGTGTCGAGGGGGTCTTTTTGCGCGTTGTACACTGAGCACTAACAAGGCCTGGCCACGCGTTAGCACACAGGCTTTTTCAGGGTCGTCAAACACCAACATCTGATTGGCAGCCAGGCACACACTAGCCTGCAAACCTGGCGCTGACACAACGCGGGTTTTCATATCAGCTCTGTCTCATCAGAGGTATAGAGTTGTCGGTATTCGCCGTCAGCCTGCCAAAGTTGTTCGTGCGTGCCACTCTCAAGTAATAATCCGTCGCTGAGTACGATGATGTTGTCGCAATCTTGCACCGTGCTTAAGCGATGCGCCACGATAAGGCAGGTGCAACCACGCAGTTGTAAATTCTGATTGATCTTGCGTTCAGTTGCCGGGTCCAGCGCGCTAGTAGCCTCGTCAAGAATCAGCAGAATCGGTTCGTGTATCAAGGCGCGAGCAATTTGCAATCGTTGGCGCTCACCACCACTGAAATTGGCTCCTTCTTCTGCCATCAATGCAGAGAGTTTGTCCGGTAGTGCCGTTATGCACTGCCATATTTCTGCGTCTTGACAGGCTGCAATAATCTTATGCTCTGGAACTGTTGGGTCCCACAGTGTCAAGTTGTCTCGGACCGTGCCTTCGATAAGAAAAGACTCCTGCGATACCATCGCAACCGCCTGCGCTAACACACTGGGTTGCCATTCACTGAGTGGGTAGCCGTCGAGTTCTACCTGCCCGTGTTCGGGTGTGTAAATACCCGCTGCCAGTTTTGCAACAGTTGATTTTCCGCTGCCGCTAGCCCCAACCAGAGCAACACGCTGCCCTGGGTTTATCGATACAGTTAGCTGCTCAACAAAAGGGACGTCGACAGGCGAGTATCGAAAACTGATATTGGTCAATTTCAGGTGACCTGCCAGTGCATCTGGGTTAGGTGCCTTCCTATCAGACGACGATAAAAATCGAGCGTCTTGAGGGTGGTCGAGAACATCATCCAGTCTCTCCAACTCTCCTTGGAGCTGCTGAAATTTGGAGTAGAACTTAGATAAGCCTTCAAGAGGTCCGGTAAACCCAATCATCAGTATCTGAAAGGCGATCACCTCCCCAAGGCTTAACCTGCCGTTCATGATCTCCCAGGCACCGAGTAACACGATGACAACGGCTGAGGACTGAGTCAATGTGTCGGTAACAACCTGAGGGAGTAGATTCGCCACAGAAAGTTGTTGGCTCTTTTCGGTCGCGCGTGAAAAGGCACTGGCCCAGCGTGCGAAGAAAGCACTCTCTTGGCCGCCTGCTTTGTGTGCCTCTATGGACGACACCCCTTCAATGGCTATGCCGGATGCTTTTCCACCTTCCATTGCAACGGCCATACTGGCCTCAATTCGGCTGGATGCACTCCAACGAATATAAAGATACAGCGGCAGTGTTAGCGCAATTGCAGTCAATGTTAGCTTGACGCTGAGCAAAAACATGACAGAGCAGAAGACCAGCATATTCACCAGATCATTCACAAATTGAACAATGCCCTGGCTGATGACATCGGCGACATTGTCATTGAGTCGTTCTCGTGATATCACCTCACCGGCACTTCGTTGCTGAAAATAGTGAGTGGGTAGATGCAACAGGTGGTAAGTGAAATTAGTGCTCAGTGAAATCGTTAATCCGATGTGTAAACGACGCAGATAGTAGTGATACACATAGGTCAGCACGATGATGAAGCCTGCCGCAATTGCCACGGTAGCAATAACAGGATGAAACAACGTTTGGTCGGTTCCGCTGAGAATACGGTCGGTGAATACACTGGTGGAGGCTGCCAGTACCAGTATTGGCAAAACATTGAGCACGCTGACTATAACCAGGAAGACAAGTACGGACGGGTGCTCTCGACAGCGACGAATTAATCCTGGCAGTATGGCGAATGGGCGTCCCTCGGGCTCAAATTCTGGAGCTGGTTCGAACTCAAGTACCACGCCTGTGTATGACTTGGAAAAATCCTCGTGTGTCACCAGGCGGTGGCCAACCGATGGGTCGTTAATGAAAGCGCCCCGAGCGTTGAAGCCTTCGAGTATGACGAAATGATTAAAGTCCCAGAATAATATGGCGGGTGCGCGCAACTGTTGCAGTTCTTCGCAACTCTTGTTGTAGCCTGCGGCTTTCAATCCATAACGCCTGGCTGCCTGAACAATATTGGAGGCTTTAACACCATCGCGAGACACACCACAGTCTTGTCGTAGTTGGCTTAGTTTTATGTGTTTGTTGTAGTAGCCCAGTATCATGGCTAAGCAGGCAGCCCCACATTCGACATGCTCCATTTGCAATGTCGTCAGGGTTTTTTTTCGCCGCTGAATGGTTTTCAGAGGCTGTATTCCAGCCATCAAGCCGCCAAGAGTCGTCATTGTTAACCGGAAGGTTCCAACCACCGTCGGAACCGGGTGAACGCTAGCTCAACGGGCGTCCGGCTATCAATACGAATTCGTACAGTTGCAGTAGTGCCTGGTTTTAGTGTTGTAAAGTCACTGGGTGTTCTCCCGGTCCACCGGTATTTTATAGTCGAAGACGAGTGCTGAGTGCTCGGTTCAATGTCAAGTGCGATCCGAACGCCTTTGAGGTTTTCTTGTTCGAGGAGTCGTTGACTCATCGTGCGGTTACCGATCTGTGCAAACAGAGAGTCCTCGTTAGCCAAATAGGGCTCGACACCAACAACAGATCCGCGAATGCTCCCGTCGCGGATCCGCCGATGCGTGCTTGGCGTAGTCAACGCCGTATCGCCTGTGTTAATTCTATTTCCTGAGCCTATTGGAAAGTAGGCGAGGCACTGCAGCGTTGTTTCATCTTCTGTATGAGTAATCAATGTGCCAATCCGCTCACCGGCAGTCACGGTATCTCCAATGGTCTTGTGAAACATTAAGACGGTACCGGTGTGTGGTGAATAGATGTAGCCTTCGCGTTGCTTTTGAGCCCGCAGTGCATCAAGCTCTAGCGATAACCTGACCTCGTCGAGACGACGCTCCATCATTTCAGATTCGTACGTACGCTTACGTTCTAAAACATCCAGTGAAAGACGTTGGTTCGATTGCTCGAGTTCTCGCTTTTGATTCTCCAGTTCACTGATTCGAGTCTGCCGGTCGAGCTGATCTTCCTCGAACGCCAGTCTTTGCTGGCGCAATGACAATAGCGAGCGTTCGTCTTCGGCTAAAATGCGTGTTTGCTCAGCAACAGATTGACTCGAAAATACCGGGTCGCGACTGGTTGTGGTGGTGTTCTCCTGGGCTTGATTCATCGAGTCGACTATTTTTTTTGATTCCGATGTCAGCGCACCGAAAAGTGTCTGTAGTCGATCGTTCATGACCCGGTTTTGTTCTGCCTGGCGCTCAAGCAAGGTTTGAGAATCCAGAACAGTGTCGTTGAGCTCAGCGAGACGCGTTGTGTTGATAGCGGTTTGATCTTCTATGGTCTCAAGGGCTATCAACAGCCATTGGTCCAATGCTATTTGATATCGCTCATTGGCCTGTTGTGTCACCGTAAGAAGATTTTCGGCTTTACGAATAGCCGCCTCGATACTCTGCATATCGGTTGTTGCAATGAGATCGCCTGTGCTAACGCGGCCGCCACGTTCAACAGCAAAGTTTGATACTCGCCCGTCAGCTATCGCTGTGATTCCACGAACACTCTCTGGCACCAGGCAGATGCCATCTGCCGACACATAGTCAGGGACTCGATACGTAAAGGCCCAAACGAGCGCAGCTAACGACGCCATCACACACACCGCCAGAAAATACCAGGCGCTTGGAGAGACCACGGTCAATGAGGACGGGGCAGGCGTGTCGCGTAATGAATCTAATGCATCCTGTCGGAATCGAGCATCACCTCGTAACTGGTCGACCATGTAGACGTTTGACTGGACAGTGGGTTATGGAAAATAGTGATCAAGCTGGTGCAATCAATCGAGCCTGGTTCAACACTAGTGTCTAGTGTTCGATTACTTGCTGTTGAAATGTTGTTACGAATACGGCAATTATGCAGCTCTCTGCATGCAAGTATTACCGTGTTGATAATTGTCTGTTAGTGTCAATTGAGGTTGTGATGAAAAACTTTCCTGTCACTCTATTGACAAGCCATATGGACGTGCTTAGAGTGAGGCCGCCGGGTACATTACACCCGTGTAACTTACAGGAAAGTATCAACAATATGAATACACAGTTATCAAAGCCAGAAGAAAATTCAGACGCTGCCATGCTTGACGATGCAGCGCTTGAAAATATTGTCGGTGGCTGGGGCGGGGGCTATCAGCCACAGTCGTATTGCTACAAACCTATTCCAGGCACATGGAATTTCAAAAAGACGCCCAGAAGGTATGTAAAAGGAACCTGGAGACTGAAGCCTTGCAGATAATCAAGTCATCATGGCTCACATGATTGTTTGATTACTGGTGATGCTGGTTGTCATTATGCATGTTGTCCAGCATCACTTGCCCTGTACCCGCAGATGGCTACGGGTCGTTAAGTGCACAAAGCTACAAAGCACAACGCTGTAAAAAAGCCGCAAAGCCGCAAAGCCGGAAAGCCGGAAAGCCGCAAAGCCACAAAGCCACAAAGCCACGACGACAGTGGCAAGCTACCTCATCAACGGGGTGTCTCTGTGGTACCTGGGATCTACTTGTCGATACTTTCTGGGACTACCTTGAGAGTCCCGCCGAGGCTCGTCCGTTATTTGGGGCTCGTCCGTCGTTTGGGGTTTCTGGCACGACGCAAAATCTCGACGCAAAATATCTGGCCAACCAAATCGTCATTCAGCGGCCTAACATGGGGCACCACGCAGACTATTCAGGCCCGGCAATGTCATGGTGGCGGGGCCCACTGCCTACAAGGGCGTGGACGGATAGTGTTACCCGAATCAGCTATTGATTGATCCGGCTTGACCAAGGTACGTTCACTCGTTAATGTGCTGGAGCAAAGGAGTCCGCCCAAGCGGTAGGGGGCATCGGCTCAAATGCGTGAGACATTGAATTGGGCACCGTGTTGTCACAGCGTTGGCACCGTGTTCGGTGTTTTCACCACAGTGCTACTTCGAATGCCCCCAGGAACACTGCCACGGACAAGAATGCCACGATGGATAGCACACACCGATTAAGGTACTCCGTCCTTGCAGCCTGTGTCGGTCTGATTGCTGTGAGCGGCTGCGCCTGGAACAACGCTCCTTCAGTCAATTGCCAGAATGCGGGGACGACTCATACTGAGCGCGCAAAGGAGCAGGGCATGACACGATCAACAGCGAAAAAGGCAGAAGCGGTTGGTTTTGTCTCATACGATGGCAACGAAGTGTCGTTCAGTGCCACGAGCACAGGCTGTACTCGGGTGGAACATTTTCATATTGAACATGAGGTCCAAGAAGGTGTTTGCCAGGTAACCGTGATTCGAGACAAGCCCGATAGATGTCGACGCGCGCCATTCATAGCAAATTTCTCGGTGCCTTGGGAACCTCCACAAGCGTGTCAAGCCACGGAGGTGGTTTTCACCAACCCCATTATCGATACTGGCAACGATTCACAAGGCCGCGGCGTTGAAGAGTCGTTGGGCCGTACGCGACCCCGTAAATGATGCCCTGTGATCTATTAAGCCGATTGAATGTATTGATGGTCGAACCGCCCGTGAGCGGTACGAACGTCGTTCGCGTAACAAGAGAATTGTAAAGGAGTCTGTTTGTGTCTATTGTTTCGAAACACAGTATCTGCGCGTGGGCGTTGCTCATCTGGTTCAGCATGGTTCCATCAACGCTGCTGGCAGTAGAACCTACAGCGCGTATTGTCGGTGGTACAACCGTACCGGATGATCGCTATCCGTTCATGGCATCCGTGTACTTTGACAAGAATGGCGATGGTCTGTTTTTTCCCGGTTGTGGTGGATCACAAATAAGCCCTCGGTGGATTCTCACGGCCGCGCATTGTCTTGTTGACGAAAATGTCAACAATGTTGCTGTGGTAACTGGGGTGTTGGATATCCGGTCAGACGATGGTTTGTTTGTTCAGGCTCGGCGTATCTTCGTACATCCTGACTACAACGCCAATACCAATGAAGCCGACATCGCGCTATTGGAATTGTCAGCGCCAGTCAATGGTCCGTTTATGACGCTGCCCACAGCAGACAGTGCTTTGCCGGAAAACGGTGAAACGGCTGTGGTGGCTGGATGGGGGGACACGCAAGAAGGTGGGGACTTCTCTCCGCTACTCCAAGAAATCGCTCTACCGATTGTGCCGCATGTTGAGTGCCTGCCTTTTTACCCCGGCACGCTACGAACCGACATCAATATCTGTGCGGGTGGTGGACGAAATGGCGGTAGAGATTCGTGTCAAGGCGACAGTGGTGGTCCGTTGTTTGTTGAGCGCAACGGATTGTGGGTTCAGGTCGGTATTGTGAGTTACGGTCTGGGTTGTGGCAGGCGAGGGGTGCCTGGTGTGTACACGCGCATAACGACCTATGTTGACTGGGTGTTGGGGATTGTCCCCGATGCGCCCACTATTGCGTCAAACCCGGGTGGCGACATGCAAGACCCGGCCGGCAGTGATCAGATTCGTCAGTTGACAGCGCTGTCCTCGTCGTCAACTGATTCATTGCGGATGGGCGAAGTGGATGTTTACGAGGTCACGGGTGCCAGCCAAGTCAATCTGCGTAGCGACAGTGGCGATGCTGATCTGTTTGTCTTCGCAGGAACGCAATTTGAAGCGGATGACGTTATCTGTCGCTCGGTGGAGGTCACTGAGCTTGACTTCTGTACGCTGCCCAGTGGGCCTGACCGGTTATTCGCAGCCGTGTTCGGTTTTGAAGACAGTGACTATCGTGTAAGTGTTGTGGCTGCTGATTCTGAGTCGATGCCGCCTGAGGATCCTACACCACAATTGCCTGATACTTCTGACCAGACACCTTTGGATGATGTGGTGCCTCTACCTACTATAACGGCCAGTAGCGGAGGTGGTGCAGCGGGTTGGTGGCTTTTGATGCTACTCAGTGTTAGGGCAATGGTTCGTCGTTGGCCATGAAAACCTTGAATACCAATTTAGTGATACTTATTCACGGACACGTGTTTCGGGTGGGTGATGCATTCGTTTAATGTGTCGGTTGCCAACTCGGGTCATCTTTCTTAAGTAGGAAAGTTGCCCCGATTGCTTTTCGGGTGAACCCTGATGTGCGCGCGGGCGGACATGA
>CALKXZ010000272.1 GCA_938003775.1 uncultured Granulosicoccus sp.
GACGTAAAGTTTATTATTGGAAGGAAATGGTTGCGGACACACAACCCCGATATTGACTGGCGCACTGGTTGCGTACGAATTAAACAAGCTGACGACTCGACGAAGATATTGCGCCCTCGAGACCATCCAGCAAGCGCAAGGTGTTGACTGTCTGCGCATCGAACGGGTCTAGATCATAGGCTTTCTGGAGGTGATACCTGGCGGCAAATATATTATTGATGCGTAATTGGTTAATGCCCAAATCACGATGTGCTGAAGAGAGCGTTGGGTCTGTCGTGACAGCCTTATGGTACAAGTCAACAGCTTCCCGGTAGCGATAAGTAATAATGTAGAAGCGCGCTGGTATGGCATAAACATTACCGTAGCGCGGGTTGTATTGCAGGGCTCGGTCTATCCAGGGCGTTAGCGGCTTACCTTCCAACAGGTTGGCTCCGGCATGCAATGCATAAATTTCCAGTGGTGGTAGAGATTGCGCCTGAACCTCGGCCAAGGCGCGGTTCAGTAAGCCTCTTGCAGTGGGTAAATTCTGCAGTTCCAGTTCGATGCGTGCGAGCAACAACAACGCGTGTACATTGTCAGGATGCTCAGCGGTCAGACGATTAAGCATTTGCCGAGCACGCCCCTCAAAGCCTTCCGATAAGGCTTGTGCCAAACCCAGTTGGGCCGGGACATAGGTTTCGTCGAACAGCAGCGCTTCACGAAACAAAGCTTGTGCGTCGCTAGTCTGGTGAGTTTGTAAATACAGACGTCCCCAGTTCGTCTTGATAGCCGGGTCAGTGCTTGATGACACCAATGACCGATACAAACGGTTGGCCTCTCGTATGTCCCCCAATGCTGCAGCAGCATCTGCCTGCTCAAGACCAGAGGCGTTACGCAAACGTTCCGCATAGCATTGGTTGGCAGCATCATTGTCACCACGATACAGTTGCTTGTCGCACTCTCGCAGAGGCTCAGCGCGCGCCTGATCGTAATGGATAGTTATTGCATACGCCGCACCACTGACTATGTTCAGCCAAATGATGCAGGTGGTTAGCAGTGCACATTTAACGCTTATTCCGATAACGTTTGTACGGGTGGCCCATCGACTAACTCTCTGCATCGGACTCACTCCAACCGGTAGCCACATCAATGGTTTGTTGTAACTTGGCGATGGCAATTAACAGTGTTTCCAGCTCATCGTAATAATCTGTAACGCTCATGTTCTCTTTCTGCGACGTCAGTTGCTGGAAGTCGTTCTCCAGGGCCAGTCTTTTCTCCAGCAATGTCGCTACCACCGGATCATCCTTAGCGTCTTTCAGCGATCCAAGCAAGGCGATGGCAATGTCGGTAGCATTATCACCACGCAAACGTGCATGTTCTGATGCCAATAATTTTTGCTGTTCGTAGTACGCAATTGTTTGTGCATTGGCGTACCTGAATGCCTCTGCTATCGTCAGAATTTCGTTCCGATCATAGTCGGCTGTAGTGGCATTGTTCGCCCCTGTCTTCACTGCTCCCATCGCCTCGGCCAGAAACTCAGGAAATCGCACCGCGTTGATCTCCCCACCGCTTTTGGTAGCAGTAACAACGACACGCTGTGGCTGAGTTAGTGCCTCAAGTGCCGCGCCACTGGCGCTGGTGGCAAGCACCACCAACTGCCGCCCTGAAGGCAGCCCGTTTAGCGCCGCAACCAGATCTTCAGTGGTTAAATCAGGACCTTTGATGTTGAATCGCCAGGTATCGGTATCAGCCGTACCATGTCCGACCAGCATCAACACGAAAACCGCCGCTGTGTCGCCCACCATCAAAGCAGCTTGTGCATCTATCGAATCCAATATGTTTTGGCGGGTGGCCGATTCATCCAGTCGCACAATATTTTGACCACTGTCCAGTGTCTCCAGTGCGTGCATGAAGGTAGTCGCAGAGTCACGGAATGATTCGAGGTAGGTTTGATCTCCACCCAAACCATTGACCACCAGAGCGTAGGTTTTTGCATTGGCGCCTAATGGCCAGCCACCGAGTAACAATAACACCAGCCAAAAGATAGGACGTTGCCTGTTCACAGTCGCTTCCATCGCAGTCTTAACCACCATTCCAGCGCTTTAGCCAAAAGCAGACACAGAAAGAAAAACGGCATATTCCATAACGGTAACCGACTCTCGCGTTTTAACGCTGCGTTTTCTTTCGACAATATAGTTTGTAACTGTTCTATTTCATCTAGCGCAAGATAGCTACCGCCAGTGGTTTCACTGATGCGTCGTAGAAAAGCGTCGTGCAGATGAGCGCTAAAACTCTCAGCGTTACCTGATTCACGCACCCACCAATGCTCGCTCTGCACAGCGGGTACTGACGGCGACTCACCACTGGGTGGTGTTGTGATCGATATTGAATAAGGCCCGTCACTGCTCAGATCGACATGCCCCACGAATACACCGGGGTTCTGCTTGTGCGGATAAAACTCTACTGTGTTGACCGTGCCCAAAGGTGTCGTCACGGACACCGGCAAGCTGGCAAGTTGTAATCGCGAATAATCTGCATTAAACGCACTCACGGTGAGCTCTGCGCTGTTACTGTCGCGATACACAGCCTTACTGGCTTTAACAGCCAGTCTTGGCACGCTGTCCTCTACCAAGGCTCCTAGCAACTGCCGCCAGAAACGTTCGTGGCGCTGGTCAGTTGAAGGCAGACTCATTTGCCAGCGCCAGGTTCCGCTTGTGCCCAGCACGACGCTTTGCCCGCGACCGTAACGTTGCATGACTAATAATGGTGCCGGCGAACCACCCAAATCGGTCGATTGTCGCTCCAGCAAGGTGAGCGCACCAGGCTTGGGTTGACCGACGTCTTGGGCATCGGCTAGCGCAGGCAGTCCCTGCCATGCATCGGCATTATTGACAGCCTCGTCAGAGAGCTGCAGCCACGGTGTCCGAGTACCGCTCAGAGTTGGCATGACATTGGCGCGATCCCGCTTGAACGTATCAGTGCTCAGACGATTACTCAGCGCGACAGGCAATGCCGCCGACAAAACCGATCGGCCCCACCCACCATCTGCCAGACCCTGCCGGCCGCCAAGCATCAGCAGCGAGCCGCCGCGTTCACTGACAAAGTCACGTAGAGCGCTTTGTTGTGGTGTGGTCAGTTCGGCTGCCTCGAAACTACCAATGATGATGGCGTCGTACACAAACAACTGCTCACGAGTATCAGGAAAACCATTACTCAGCTCTGAAGCATCGCTGACGCCTTGGCGATAAAATTTGTTAGGCGAGGTCCGCAGCAACGACACCACGTTTACCCCGGGATGATCCTCCAATGCCCGGCGTAAAAATTTGTACTCCCACCGCGGCTCACCTTCAACGTACAAAATGCGCTTAGGGGTATCAACGACTTGGACAACTCGAGCTTGTCGGTTGTTCTCCGGATAGGGGTCCGATACACCGGCTGTATTGCGGGTCGCCTCGATACTAAACTCCAGCTGACTGATCCCTTGCTCACCACTGGCGAAACGGATGACATGCACACTTTGCTCAACGCCTGCTGGTAATTCAAGGTCTTGAGCCGCCAATAACTCATCTGCTGCGCTGACTCGAACACGCACGCTGGCAGCGCCGCTGTGTCGAATGTGCAGACGGGCACTGACGGGTGAATCCGGTTGAACTCGCTCCGGCACATGAACATCAGCCAGTTCCAGATCTGTCGGATCGGCACCAAGCCCAACACCGACCGTGTGCACAGGAACACCTGCAGCCGATAGCATTTGCCACCAACGGGCATCGACGGTGTCGCTGTTGTCAGCACCGTCTGAAATAAGTACAACGGCTGCCAGCGCGGTGTCGCTGACAGAACCCAACAGCCTCTCCAGCCCCGGGGCCAGATTAGAGCGTGCGGTAAAGCCATGGTTTTTGACCGCTTCAACAGAGTCCACTGGACTTAGCTCATCTCCCAGGACCTGCAAAGTGACATCGAAATCAGACTGTTCATCCAATGCCGCGCCCTGAAGTACCTGCACAGCTGCATCAAAACGGCTTTGCACCGTGGGGCTGCCGATGGAGGAAGCGGGCGGCTCAGCGTCTTGTCTTTGCATACTCGCCGAGCTATCTATCACCCAGGCGACGGTATTTTCACCACGCTCTGTCGTTGACACGAGCAACGCTGGCTTCCAGATCATAATGAGTAAGACAGCGGCAACCAACGTCTGCAAGAACGCCACAAGCGCTCTTCGTGTAACACTGAGTGTACGCCGCCAAAGCGTCAAAACAATGACCATCGATGCCAATCCAATGGCCACCAGCAGACCGACCACCGGCCAACCCGAATCGAATACCAGTGTTGCCTCACGCCACAGCGCCAACGGGTAGTTGAACAGGAGCTCGAACATCATCTGGCAGTTAGTGGCAAGGTCAGCAAGTTAATCAACAGGTCATCGCAGAGGCAATAGGGATCATGCCTACTTGGTACGTCAACGGTATCAACGCGGTTGACTCATTAGAATGGAAAGGTCTGGTATTTGTTCCCGAAACACAGGTTTGCTCCCAGGTTGCCATTAGATTAGTCACTATACCGCTATTGATGCGGCACCCGTCACTCTCGACGCACTTCTTCACGTCAGCACAAGGCGTTTTTTCAAGCGTTAATAGGTGTAACGTTTCCTAGATCCTTTAGCGAGTCAACCTCACATGAGCCTATAATTGCCATTAAGCAACGTCAACAGTTGCACCAACCCCAGAACATCCTGCGGTGATCGACGACCTGAAAGCTCACCGACACCCCAAATCAGAAGGAGACAGCATGTACAAACACCCTGCGCGACCACAATCGCTAGGAGCCCTTGTGGGCGTCATATGCCTAGCCGGATACATAAGTACAGCGCACGCGGGTGGTTTTGCCCTTATCGAACATGGAGCGTCAGGAATGGGTAACGCCTACGCGGGCGCTGCGGCCGTAAGTAGTGACACGTCCACCGTGTGGTTTAACCCCGCGGGTATGAGCAACATAGAGGGCCGAGAGTTGGCTGTCGGTCTGCATATTTTGAACACCGATTCTGATTGGGAAGATCGCGGCACGACACTGGGTGAACGCGTCGGCCGAGGCATAGCATCTGGACCGGATACCGCTAATCCGGGTACCACGGCGGTACTGCCGAATTTTTATTACGTTGCACCGATAAACAAGCAGTGGAGCTATGGACTGAGTGTAGGTGTACCCTTCGGTTCGTCTACCGAATATGACGACGATTGGAAAGGTCGTTACACCACCGTTGAAAGCGGGCTGAGTGTCATCGATATCAACCCTGCCCTATCCTATCGGGTCTCCGATAAAATCCGGCTAGGCTTTGGCATTAGCCTGCAGCGACTCAGTGCCGAGCTTGGCAGTGCGGTAGACTCTGGCGCTGCGTGTCTGGGCTTTGCGAATAATCCAAACTTTGCAACCAGCTTTACGCAGGCCGATTGCATTAATGCCGGCCTGAGCCCCGGTGCTCAACCCAACGATGGTTATGCCGAAGTGTCCGGTGATTCAACGGCAGTCGGATTCAACCTAGGTGCATTGTTTTTGCCCACCGATACGCTGAAAATTGGCATTGCCTACCGGCATAGCACCGATCATGAATTAGACGGTGACGTCGATTTTGATGTAAACCCCGAACTACAGACTATTTTGGACAGCAATACCATCGCGTCAAGCCAGCCGTTAACACAAGGATTTCTAAACGATGGCGGTGCGTCGGCAGATGTCATGCTTCCCGCTACGTTCTCGATCTCGGCCGCCTGGCAAGCTCTGGACAAGCTTGAACTGCTCGGTGATATTACCTGGACGGGCTGGAGCGATTTCGAAGAATTACGGGTTGTGTTCGACAGCCCCGCTCAACAGGACACCCTATCGGTGCAGGATTGGGAAGATGTTTACCGCGTCTCTGCAGGCCTGAACTATGCCTTTAGCGACAAACTCACATTACGTACCGGTGTGGCGTTTGATGAGGAAGCCATCCCGAATGCGCAACGCAGAACCGCCCGTATCCCAGGCAATGACCGAACCTGGCTATCGTTTGGCGCTGGCTACCGTATCAGTGATCGTTTCTCGTTTGACGTCGGATATGCCCATTTGTTTCTGGACGAAACACCGATTGACAACTCTGACCCCGAATCGGAAGGTGTCGGCCAGGAAGTGCGCGGCTTGTACGATCCCAGTGTTGATATTGTCAGTGCACAATTTAACTGGGCATTCAACTAGAAGGATATGAATATGAATCTTCTGACTACAAAACTCTACCCTTCAATTACTGCCGCAGCGCTACTTATAACGCTGACTGCCTGCAGCGACAGTGACTTCGACTTTGAAGGCAGTAAGGATGCCTTGACTGCCGAGATTGCGCAGCGAAATCCGCCACAAGCGCTATTCAGCCCAGATCCCAGCGCACCGGTACTGCCCTTCCCCAACAACCTGTTTTTCGCCGATTCAGACGATGGAACACTGAATTTGCCGCTCGCCCCGGGGGACGACGAAACGCTGGCTAACCCGCGCGTTGCGTTAAATCAAATGGACGGATTTTCAACGACCTCGCCTATCTCAACTACGGTCAGCGAATCACTCAATCCAGAGTCATTATTAGTTGGCACCACTATTCGGGTATTTGAAGTCACGACAGCGCCAGTGAGCAATCTGGCCGTTGCCGCGGTCAATGGCGAGATTACCGACCCAAGATTACTCGCCGCAACTCAGGTCGGTGATCAGCTCGTGCTAATCCCGACTGTGCCGCTTAGGCCGAAAACTGACTACCTGGTCGTATTGACCAGCGGCATCACTGACCAAGACGACAATCCGTTACAAGCCAGTCTGCTCTACGGTCTGTTGAAGGGTGATCAAGCCCTCACTGACCCACAACTAGAAGGTTTACGGCAAACGACAGGTACGCATGTCGTGGCAGCCGCTGGTGCGGGGATCGATGCGCAAGACATCGCACTGAGTTGGGTATTTCGCACGCAATCAACCAGTGATGTATTACAGACGGTCAAGGACCAGTCGGTAGCATCAACCTTGCGCCTGGCGAACTCAGGTGCTAACACAGCAGCCGAAGGCATCATGTTATTCGGCAAGGCGGATATCTATGTTGGCGAACTCAGTGTGCCGTACTACCAAACAGCGGTTGGTGAAGATGGCAACCCGCTTCCAGCACTCAACGGCTTCTGGCAGAACCTCAATGGCGATGTGGTTGGCACGCTGAATGAGGCCGGTGTACCTGACTACGCACCTGTTGCAACGGGTGACCAGCTCATTCCTGTGATCATGTCAGTACCCAATGCCAGCTCAGCAGGTGGTGGCCAGATGCCCGCTGATGGCTGGCCTGTCAGCATCTTTCAACACGGCATTACCGGAAACCGAACGCAAATGCTGGCACTGGCTGACGCGATGGCCGACGCAGGACGTGTTCTGATTGCGATCGACATGCCCCTACACGGTCTGGTGGACGATTCCATCCCATTTCACTCAAATAACACCCCATTTAATACCCGCGAACGCACGTTCGATATTGATGTTGCCGTGAATCCATTGGCTGCTGGTGAAACACCTGCTGCGGGTGCGCCAACATCGGGCCCTGACGGCAATATTGATCCTTCAGGTCAGCACTTTTATAACCTGGCCAATCTGGCGAACTCACGAGATAATTTACGCCAAGCGGTAGCCGACCTTTTCGTGCTTAGCGCCAGTCTCGCATCAGCACAGGTCGAAGGGTTATCACTCAATGCCAGTAACTTAACGTTTGTCGGTCATTCGCTGGGCGGCATTGTCGGCACCACGATGCTCGCATTTGATAACAGCTTTCAAGCAGCCACACTCGCCATGCCTGGCGGTGGCATTGCCCGCCTGCTGGCTAATTCCGAAGCATTCGGTCCCACGATTAACGCCGGTTTGGCAGCTGTGGGCATCGAACCCGGTTCAGCACAGTTCAATGCGTTTTTAACCACAGCACAAACGTTGGTAGATTCAGGCGATCCCATCAATCATGCCGCTACGGTAGTCAGCAACGGAACAACGCGTCTGCATCTGATTGAGGTAATTGGTGACGCAGTCATACCCAATAGTGTGGCAACTGCGCCGCTATCGGGCACAGAACCGTTGACTCGATTACTAGCACTTCCACCGGTCACACAAACATCAACAACAGGCGGTGCGGTGCGATTTATCGAAGGTGATCATGCATCAATTATCAGACCCACCGCCAGTGCTGCAGCCACGGCAGAGATGCAGATGCAGACAGCAGGCTTTGCGCTGTCTCAAGGTGCCCAGTTGCCAGTGACTAACACCAGTGTGATCAGAACGGCACAGTAGTTCAAGCAACACGGTGAATTGACGAACGAACCGCTCGCGATAAGCGAGTGGTTCGTCCTCTTTATACAATTATGGAACGCCTAGCCCTATGAACTCGATAACACGGTTGCGATCCGCCCTGACCACGGTGCTACTGTGCGGCCTGATAGTTACGTTTCCATCACACGCCAAAAAAGTGGCCGGTATTGAACTGGCAACTGAACTTGACCACGACGGGCAAGCACTGCTGCTCAACGGTGCTGGACTGCGTAAAAAGCTGTTTATTAAACTCTACGTAGGCAGCCTATATTTGAGTGAGCAAAGCAATGATGCTGCTGCAGTGATTGCAGCGGATGAACCCATGGCTATAAGACTCAACATACTGTCTGACTTACTGACACGCAAAAAAATGCTGGCAGCATTGAACGAGGGATTTAATCAGGCTACCGGAGGCGATACAGCGCCGGTGCAATCGGGTAT
>CALKXZ010000273.1 GCA_938003775.1 uncultured Granulosicoccus sp.
CGCGGCCTCAGAACCGCCCTGGTATGTAGACTCAACCAACCGCACTGCCGGACAATTAGATAACGCACCACCAGTTGGCCTGTTGACGCAGTTTATCGAAGCCCCGCCATTACCCGAAGCCCACGCGCAGGCAGTAAGTAATTACCTGGCGTCACGACTACCAGAAACAACACTACCGTTGCCCACTGCGCCGAACTTTGTACGTATCGACGAGGCACCCAAGCCTGTGCTGATACTGCAATCGCGCGACGATAGTGCAGATATCCGCGATTTCTATGCATCCATAAAATTTCGTTACGCGGACTACTTATTGGCATTTGACGGTATGGAGGCCGACGCCTCTCTGGAAGGCAAGACAGCGGACGGGAAACCGCTGGTGCTCAAACGAGACCTACCGGCCGAAATTCGTTATGCGGTGGACTTTGGCAAGCAGTTTCCTGAGTTTGAATCTGCCCACACCAACGACGCGGATTTCTATTCACGCGCCGATCGACAACCACGCTCGCGAGAAGTGCAGCGTATTGCACGTCACTGGCGCGAGCTACTCGACGAGCGCACTGAACTGACCAATCGTGGCTGGACAGTTCAAATTCGTGAACCGTTTGATCTGAATTTTCAATCCGTAACGCAAATCGAAGCAACCGTCAGCGAAACAACATCCAATTGGTTTGACATGGCCTTAAAGTTACGCCATGGCGATCAAAATTTTGATCTTTTACCACTGGTAATAGACTGGTTACAGGGCGATTCAAAAGACAGCTCTATTTTGCTGCAGGCCGATGATGGTCAATGGCTGGAAGTGGCGCCTGAGTTGTTTGCCCCAGTGGCTGAAACCTTGCTGGAATTGTATGAGGACCCGTCGGACAAAACCCACTTGCGCTTGCCGCGACAACGCGCCGCCACGCTGGATACGTTGGAAAATTATTGGCAGAAACAAGGCGTTGACGTTGCCTGGAACCATGCCCAGCACATATTTGAACTGGCCGAAAAACTCAGGAATTTTGAAGGCATAGAGCGACTCGATGCACCCGCCAATGTGCACACAACTATGCGCCCCTATCAGCTAGATGGGATGGCGTGGCTGGGCTTTTTGGCAGAATATGGTTTCAACGGTATCCTGGCTGATGACATGGGCCTTGGCAAGACCTTGCAGACACTGGCACACCTGCAACAAGAACGCGATCTTGGTCGGCTCACACAACCCACACTGGTTGTCGCACCCACAAGCTTACTAGGCAACTGGCAACGCGAAGCCGCCCGATTCACACCGCGACTATCAACGCTTATTTGGCATGGTACGGGGCGTAAACTGCGCGACCTGGTCAATCAACCGGTAGACATTGTCATTACCAGTTATGCGCTGGTTACCCGCGATGTTGTACTACTGGGTGAACAGTCGTTTGGTTGTATCGTACTCGATGAAGCGCAGGCTATTAAAAACCCGACAGCCAAGGTGACCCAAGCACTCAAGACTCTGACAATTGAACGGCGCATATGTCTGACCGGAACTCCGCTGGAAAATCATCTGGGTGAGTTGTGGTCGCAGTTCGATTTTTTAATGCCGGGTTTTCTCGGCTCTCGCAAACACTTTAATCGCTACTTTCGCACACCGATAGAAAACCATGGCAGCACTGAAAGACAGGTGCGCTTGGGTACCTTGATACGACCATTCCTACTACGTCGGCGTAAAGAGCAGGTTGCTACAGAACTACCGCCGAAGACCGAAATTATTCGCGAAGTCACACTCGAGCCTACACAGGCACGTCTGTACGAAAGCATACGCGTCAGTATGGAACAGCGAGTACGGGCGCTCTTAGCCGAGCGTGGCCTGGCCCGTAGCCACATAGAAATGCTCGATGCATTGCTTAAGCTACGGCAGACCTGTTGCCACCCTGCGCTGGTAAAACTTGACAGCGCACGTGGTGTTCACGCATCGGCCAAAACAGACCTGCTAATGTCGATGCTTGACGAACTGATCAGCGAGGGTAAAAAGATCCTACTGTTCTCACAGTTCACTGAAATGCTGGGCCTGATAGAAATAGAATTAAACAAACGCAATATTCGTTACGCCAAACTGACAGGACGCACTCGCAAGCGCGATGAGGTGATTGATTCGTTTCAGCACGGTGATATACCGCTGTTTCTGATCAGCTTAAAAGCTGGCGGCACAGGGCTGAACTTGACAGCCGCAGACACCGTTATCCATTACGACCCATGGTGGAATCCAGCGGTTGAAAACCAGGCCAGCGATCGCGCCCACAGAATCGGTCAGAACAAACCTGTGTTTATCTATAAATTGGTGGCCAGCAATACAGTCGAAGAGAAAATCATGGCCATGCAGGCACAAAAACAATCTCTGGCTGATCAGACCATTAACCAAAGCGAAGGCACAGCCATGCAGAGCCTGACGGCTGATGACATCATGGATCTGTTTTCTGCCAGTGACGATTCTGAATCATCAGCGGCCTGAGCCACCAACACACTCAAGCTGGTTTAACTGACAGCGCGTTGCGCTAATTTTTCTCGGATTCCAGCGTGCACAGACTCTGTGATCGGGTATCCGCGTAGTGTCCAGATAGCCGCAAGCTTAAATACGATACAAGGTGCGCCGTATAAAACAGCCAGCCACACTAACGATTCTTGCGTGTTGGCCTGCGTTGCACTGAAACCGGCTAGTTCGAGTAATGGAAAGGCAATACCAATGGCCAGTGCGTAAGATAACTTGGAGGCAGTCCCCCACAGTGCGAAGAACAATCCGGGACGCCGATACCCACTCTCCAGAGCATCCCATTCGATTACATCAGCGTTGATAGCACTGGGTAACGCCAGATCAGCGCCGGCAGCAAAACCTGTGGCCGCAACAATCACATAGAACCACAAAACAGACTCAGCGTTCAAAAACGGTGTGCACACGAAAAACATACACGCCAGAATCATTGCAACAGACCAAATTACATGTTTACCGTAACGTCTGGATAAGGCCACCCACAAGGGTACAGAAGCGGTGGCGCACACAAAATACAAAAACAAAAAGACACCGGCTTTGTCCGCCGCATCAAGTACATGGGTGACAAATAATAGGAACAGCGTCGCTGGAATAGCATTGGCCACGGCGTTCAACAAGAAACTAACCAGTAGCTGACGAAAAGGGTTAGCCGTTTTCATCAATGCCCAGGCGGCGGCCATCGAATTAGTAGGCAAGGTCGTATTGGCCGTATCGGGCACTCGCAGTGCGACCCACAGTGTTGACACCATGAGGGTCACGAGCACTAACACAGTAATGAGACTCAAGGTTGCCGCCAGATCCGCAGTATCTGAACCACTGAGCATGGCTAGAATGATCAGTGCAGTCAGCGTTCCAGCCAAGCCAAAGGCGGTGCGCACTCCGGTCACTAAACTACGTTGGTGATAGTCATCAGACAACTCAGCTGCCCATGCACTGGCAGGCACTATAGACAAAGTTCCTGCGATATAGATCGCCACGGTCCAACCAACCAGATACAACCCGCCCGCATTTACCGGTGGGTTGAACAGATACCACACCGACACGGCGATCAAGGGTGCAGACATCACGACAAATACCTTGCGTCGGCCAAACCGGCTGTTCGATCGATCAGACCAATGTCCTACCAGTGGGTCGGTGATCGTGTCGCACAACCGAGCCAGTAACATCAAACCGCCAATCGTTGTCAAACTCAGACTGGTGGATTCGGCATAGTAGGTGGGAACGATAACCTGCAGCGCGATAAACGCGGCAGCCAACGGAAACGCCAAGCTACCATAGGCAGCCAATAAGCCATTGGGCAGTGTAGCCTTGCTCACAAGACGCATGTTCAGGTGTGATTGTTTGCCAGTACAGCGACGATTATTGGGGCACAGGCTCCAGTCGGGCAGAACCCATTCTGATCGGGAATCGCCAAGTGTCGTCCATACCCGTATCGTTATGCCAGGCCCATTTTGTGTCCCGCGGCCCACCCAGCTCATCATTGTTTAACTGGATATCGAAGCCGAAAATACGGTCTATTGGAATTTTGGCAGCTTGCAAATCCAGTTTTATCTCATACAGCTGCTGCTCGCCCTCAGTGGAGCACAGGCAGGTTGCAAATTCGAGCGCGGTTGCGCTTATAGGCGCGGAACGATCGCCCAATTCAAATCGAGTATTCGGCTGACCGGAACGATTAGCGCTGCCCTGCCCGTCAGTGGACAACAGTGCAATGATGACTTGATGATCGTCAACACCGTCGTAGGCGGTGCCCTTGCTATCGTTGCCATCCCAATAAATGTCGACTGCATCGTCATTGTAGGCCTCAGTGGAGTCACTAAACGGGGTTTGTTGGCCAGATGCTTCTGCAAAGACTGCCACGTACAAATATTGCCCGTCATGCATTGCAGCCCATCGGTAGCGTCTGTCCTCAGCTACCGGAGTGACCTGATTATCAACCAATATATTGTCAATATTTAGATCTTGCCGAGCCTGGTCCTGGAACTGAGCAGTTTGCCAGATGGAGTCATAGCTACCATCAATGACTGGCGCATTGGGGTTATAGAGAATCACGACATCGGCAGGTGGTGTGCTATTGAAATTATTGGCGTTGGAACCCTCCATGCGCTCCTCCAGATTGCCAAAGTTATCGCCATCGATGTCCAAGGCTGGAAGTGGCTTTTCTGGTGAGGAATTAATGTCGTAATCGCCAGCCGCTATCTGAATAGCCCGGTTAGTGTTGATACCTGTAATTACAGACGTATGTGAGGCTAGCATCAGCTCACCGTCCAACTCGGATGGTAAACCAACAACGCCCGTCTCAACCCATTCGACACTGAGCGTGGCGTCACTACCCGGCGGCACAAACACATCGCCGACCCAGGTGGTATCACCTGGTGATGTGTTGTTGCGCTGCGCGGGATAATCTACGCCTTCGATAGTAAGCTTGACCCGTGCATCAATGTTGGACTGAATGATTGCCCGCGATGACAGGAATGCAGGTGCTGGCAGTTGTACCCCACTGGGCGCATTGACTCGTACTTGACCGCTATCAGACTGCTCACTACAACCGCTTGCTAACAACACAAGAACGCATACCAGAACACATAACGGGACTAACTTGCCTGATTGTCGGTGTGTGGAGGATGCAAATGCCATGGCGCATGATATCAACTCACCCACGCTCGTGCTCGTGTCGTGCGCCTTGACACTGTCACCGCTCATCATCGCGTTGGGATCAGTGGCCTGCGCATGAAACCAGCGTAACGTGTGGGTCAAAACGGTCGAGGAACTGTCAGTGTCACACGGCACCCGTCATCCATACATTCACCACCACCGGATGAGCCAGAGTCGCCACCCGAGGAGCTAGCTGCGCTAGCCAACAAGCCCAGCAACAGCACACCGCCAACAATGTACAAAATTTTGGGCAGGTGGCTGCCAGATGAGCCGCTGACGGTACCTTCTGCGCCTGCAGTGGGCGTTGACTGGGCACCTGCTGCCCCGGCCACGCTTGTTTCCTCCACAGGTACCACGATTTGACGCACTAATGGGCTGAAGGCGTATCCACGCACGGTTCTGTTGCCACTGGTGTCCCTAGCCTGAATGTAATACTCGATAGCATTCAAATTGTTTGGATCGGTTGGAATCTGGGCGATGTAGGTGTAAGAAAACGAAACCCGCATCATGGTGTAGCGAGAAAACGCCGTTTCTCCTGCAAATCGATAATAAAAGAGTACTTGGTCCAATTCTTCGTCATCGACTATTGTTGCGACAAATGTCTGACGAATACCGGCTTCCGCTTCGGCGACTACATCGTGTTCGATGAGTGGTGGTTCCACGTCCACGTTCGTACCGCTGGGCGCATAGCGAGATTCAGAAGAATACTGCGCATAGACCAGTCCAGTCTGATTGGGGGTCGCTATGGTATCCGCATTATATTGCGCAATAGCTGACCGGGCTACGACCAGCGAGTGCGACAGTGCTAACCAAACGATCAGCAATATTTTTAGGTACTTGTGCATTTTTTCTCTGTGTATGGCAAACAGCCCGACGCTATAGGACGAGTTTCCGTGAACACACACCGCAGCACGGTCGACTTGTTAAACGTTATGGACTAGTTTACCGGTATCTAACCCGGACTAGTGATCGTGAACAAATACAAACGCTATATACCCATAATAGCCGTCATTTTGGTGGCGCTTGGTGTCAATCTGGATCAATTTGGCATCGATCTGAACGCACTGTCCAAAGGTGGTGGGTATAGCAGCTCCCAGTCGTCCACTGCCAGCTCCGCAAATGGCTCTTCTAGTGGCAACACACTGAGCGACCAGAACGGCGCGGCAAAACACAATGAACCGGATTACGCAAAGTGGACCGATACTAACCCCAATATTAACCAATGGCATATTTTTGCAGGGGAGATAAACCGCAGTGGCAAGCCCGTCGGCTATCACTCACGGCCAAATGGCCAGGATCCTGCCACCGCACGGATCAAATCCATTAGAGACAAGCCTAATCGTGCCGGGGTTTATACGGCAAACATCGAAATACGCGATGGTAATCAGTGGAAAGGGAAATTTTCCAGCTTTTTCCCCGACTCGATGTCCCGTGATGATGTACTGATGGCGGTACTCAATGCGTATCAGAACAGCAGTAATCCTCAGGCGCAGCCGTTTGAAGGGCCGTCAGGATTGGGTTTTACCATTCAGGGATACACCTCCAGCAGCGGCGGAATCAACACAGCCTTTCCCATTTATGTCAGGGGGCAATAATCATCTGGATGTTGACCGACGGGCCTGTGCACGACAACAACGCACTCAAAGACCCGCGTATTGGCCAGGGTCTGCAGCTGCCGTAACGGCATATTTGTCGCTAGAGACTTAACTACTTGGTCAGGTGTGTGTAGCGCTGTATCGCACACACAACCGTCAACCCTATGCTGTTTCCATGATTAGATTCTTGTCTCCTATGGCCCTTGCCATCGACCGTTTATTGCACCAGAGACTCAGATACTCACTGGACAAAACACTCATGCATACATTGATAACGCAGACGGCACTGTTGCTGATCTATGTGCTGGGCACGAGCGCTGCGCACGGCCAAAGCGCCGACCCTGCGCTCGAGGGTCAAAGTTCGGCCACGGCAGGACCCGAATCGGTTGAAAACCCGCCTACCGGGACGCTGAGTGCCAACGCCACCGATTACGCAGCCAGGCTTAGTCGCCTGGACTATATCCAAAACGTGTTAACGCAAAAACGCCAGGAACGCAGTGATCTTGGTGAGCGTATTGAAGCTGCTAATGAGCAGGACAAAACTGATCTACGACGTCAGGCGGATGAACTGACTGAGGATATTCAGCAGTTACGCATTACGCTTGAAAATATTGCCATTGGCGGGGTGGATACCAGCCTGTTTGTTCCGCAGCAAGAGAGCGAGGAAGGTAACTGGCGAGAGGACATTGCATTGATCGCACAGCCGGTCATTGACAGCCTAAAGGACTTGACTGAAAAACCTCGAAAACTCAAGGAACTCAATGACGCCATTGCGTTGCACCAACAGGAAATGACCGTGGCGAACAGCGCACTTGAGAATCTTGAGCCTGCCATGGCCTTAGAACCCACAGGCGATCTTGCAGAATCAATGCAACGGCTGGTCAAACTCTGGGAAGGTCGTCGTGATGATGCTGAAAGTGCCATCGATATAGCCAACTTCCAGATCGCTGACCTACGCGGAGACAAATCTGTCACAGAGTCGGTTTTCGATGCATTGACAGGCTTTGTGAAAGGGCGCGGTTTGACCATTGTGCTGGCGATACTTGCAGCGTCTATTGTTTGGTTTGGCGTTCGCTTTTTGCTACGCGGCTACCGCGCATCACTGGTAAACCAGACCACTCCAGAGAGCCGTACACGTTACCGACTGGCCGCTTATAGTGTTCATGCACTGACCTTTGTACTGATACTGATCGCAATTTTCGTTGTGTTCTATGAACGGGGTGATGTATTGCTGTTAGGTTTGCTGATACTGCTGATCGTTGGCCTGGCCTTAGGTGTCAGACAACTCTTACCACGCTATGTATCGGAAGCTCGTTTGCTATTGAACATTGGTGCCATGCGCGAAGCGGAGCGGGTTCTTTATCGTGGTTTACCCTGGCGCGTTGAGTCGATCAACATGAATACGGTTCTACGCAATCCAGAGTTGCACGGTGTTTTGCGTATTCCATTGGCAGAGTTTCATGGCATGACATCTCGTCCGTGCGGTAAGGACCGCTGGTTCCCAACCAGTCGTGGCGACATCGTATTACTGGATGATGAACGCCTGATGGAGGTAATCGATCAGAATCCGGATACCGTCGAGCTACGCCAACGAGGTGGTCAACTGTGGAGCATACCCACTGTTGATTTCTACGCCATGAGTATGACAAACCTAACGCGTGGTGGCACGTTTGGCGTTGTGTCCACTTTCGGTATCGATTACGAACATCAGACTATTAGTATGACCACAGTACCCGGTGTATTCAGGGACGCAATACGCCAGACGTTGTCAAACTCTGATTTGACAGATTTTGTCAAAGACGTTCGAGTTGAGCTCAAGGAGGCAGGCGGTTCGTCGATTGACTATTGGTTGTTTGTGACCATGGATAGCCGGGCGGCCAAGTCGTATCTGCGCATTCAACGAGCGGTGCAAAGTGCTTGCGTCAGTGCCTGTACACAACAGGCTTGGACCATCCCGTTTCCACATCTGTCAGTGGTACAAAAAACGGTAACACAGTAGGCACGTGAAAAAAGCCACTGAGGCGTTTATGCACCTCAGTGGCCAACACCTAACGTGGAACGCTGTTAGATTTGTCCAAACGCGATGCTCGGCGCTTTGCTCGCTCGCGAGCGCCATCAACCATACCAAGCCCTACGCGGATAAGCATCAGGATACTCAGTATTGCCAGCATCCATAACCCGAATGATCCACCACCGCTGCTGGTACTAACGCTTTGTCTCGGTGCGTTAAAAGCTGGAGTTGCAGCATCCTGACGTGTTTGGCTTATCGCTTGATTAGCTCGAACACCACGCGCCAGACGCTCACGTTCAATTCGCGATGCATTGTTACGCGCAATTCCTGCATTGTCGAAGACCTCATCGCGCACCACAACCAGCGACGTGTACTCAGTCACCAGTCCATGATTCAACGCTATATCAGTGATGCCCTGCTTAGTGTCATCTGTCTCACCGATGATGTCTTGTTGATCCTTCAGCGACTGGATACTGGCAAACGCCCACAACCGTTCCAGTTCTGGATTTTCAACAGACACTGTGGGGAAATTCAGGTCTGATGTATAACGTTGGGCAGCCCCGGATATCTCCGCGCTCATACGCAAACGTGCAGTACCGGATCCGTTGTACTTACCCATAACAATGAGCTGTTCACCACGGTAGACTCGACTGAATTTCTCAGGCGTTAGATCACGCGTACGCACACCGTCTATCGAGATCTTCACGTTATGCAATGCTTCATGCGTGACCTTGCTGGTCATCTGTAACATTAAACCCATGATGTCGTCATCATTAGATACATTGATAGCAAAACCTTCTGAATGACGAGTCAGCCCTTCCAACAACGGCCGATTGGCACTGTTACCCATTACAGCGGTAAACAGTCTTACATCCACTTTCTCCATGAGCTTTAAGAACTGCGTCATTTGAGTCGGTCCCACATTGGCTACACCATCAGTAACCAGCACAACGGCTGAGGTTCGATCATTGTCCAGCGACCGAACAGCTTTACTGAGTCCATCAAACAGATTGGTACCACCACCGGTTGTGACTTTATCGAGCGATGCGAGCGTGTCAGCAATGGATCGCTGGGTGACGGGCAAATAGCCTTTGGACAAGCTTTTCGCGGTGTTACTGAACAGAATGACTTTGAACCGATCTGCAGGCTTTAACGATGTTAGCGAGCGCCGCACACCTTCCACCAGCGTGCCAATTTTTCCAGACATTGACCCAGAGGTGTCGAGCACAAACAACCAATCTCGACCTTCGGTGATGGGTGCCAGGTCAATGCCGGGAGTCAGTGTCAGCATGAATGTGCCTGTATCAGAGCCTTCCTCTCTATAGGTCACTAGGTCAACAGCACCTGGCAGGTTCTCAGCAAGTCGCCAGTACACAACAATATCTTTATTGAGCGTATACGCAGCCGCAGCACCGTTCGCATGTTGAGTGCTATTCGGTGCATACACGGCAGCTGCGGTTGAACGAGTGGTCCCAGGCATCAACAAATCATCTGCCTGCAAACGCGCGGCGATCTCCGGATCGCTAAGCCCATCCCCTATCTGAGCACCGGTGCCAGATTGGCTGTCTATGAGTAACTCCCATTCACCCACATCCAGTTGTGTCACGGTAGCCCGGCCATTGGTGACACGAACCGCATCCACTGGATAGGCAGACCGGATTTTTAATTGAAACGTAAATGCCTCGCTGACTTGCTCATTTGCTGTCCAAAAATTATCTCTAAGCTCATCAACACCACCGTTTTCCAACGGATAAACATAACGACCTAAAGAATGATCAATGACCGTACGCTGCAGATAGACGAGTCGGATACG
>CALKXZ010000274.1 GCA_938003775.1 uncultured Granulosicoccus sp.
CCAAGCAGCACCAAGCAGCACCAAGCAGCACCAAGCAGCACCAAGCAGCACTATCAAGCACTATCAAGCACTATACGGCGCAGCGGTGCGAGCCGCTGCCTGGTTTGACGCTTGTTGCTGCGCGCTTTGATCTAAGCAGTGCTGATAACAATGGAACGATTAACAATGGACCGGATAACAATGGGACGGATGAATCAACCGTCAGAGGGAATCCAGATCAACGCCACATCATCTATGCTGATATCGGCTTTTTCGAGTCCAACTGTCATTGGTTCAATCTGGCTGACCTTATCAGACCACTCGGACTGGATATCGAACAAATCTTCGCTAAGTTCGTCCTCGAGCTTGTCTCTGTCTTCCAACAGCGCATTGTAGCGATTTTCTGCAGTTTTTAGACGCTCTTCAGCTCGGGCTGCCATCCGGCCCTTACTCTGGCTACGCCGTAAACCAGACGTGATGATGGAGCGTGTGCTGCGGCGACCGCCCAATAAACTGCCAAGCACACCGCCTGCGATATCCATAATCTGATTGCTGCGTTGATCTTTCTTGCGACTGATGCTGTCGAATTGTATCTCGCGCAGCTTGTCTTCAGCCTTCTGTATCGAAGCGCTGATCCTGTCGGTTTTCCGGCTTAAGATGTCCCGCAGTTTGTTGGCATCCTTGTCCGCTCGTTCGTCAGCAATCACCTGACAACGCTGTTCAAAATCACTTTGAGATTCGCCAATCCGTGAATACACCTTGAGCGCTGGATTATGAAACATCTCCAGTTCCTGATTGCGATAAAGATGGTCTTTGATAGCTGTTTTGGCGGCGGAAAAATAGGTTTTATTTTTGATTTTGGCATCAGGCAGAACGTATACCGCGCCATTGGGTTCATCACGGCCAAGATCGCGATCATCATAGTCAACCAAAATGGCGTCGTCCGGATCAAGCGGTCCATCCAATGGTGTGATGATCGCTTCCCATTCTGCGTCATGCCGCAGTTTAGATTTGGTGTCGTCAAATAGCATTTGCACTCTAACTGCAATACCCGCTTTCAAACGCTTGCCAGCCACTGAGGCACCGATAGCTTGCGCATAGGGTACCGCTGGGTCTAGGTAGCGTACTGCGACGGTATCCGCTGTTGCCGGCGCAATTGCACTTTCGTTATCGGCAAGCTGCGTGGCATTGTCCACCGCGCCGGTTGGCGAAGCGTCTGCAGCACTGGCCAGGTTTCGACGTGGGTCGTCACTGGTCAGCAGGTTAATCTGGTCTCTGGTTAGAGGACCCGGTAAATAAGACATAGCCCAGCGTGTGCTGAATGTTCTGGGCTCTGCTGTGCGTGTGGAGTGCAGTACAAATTGGCGCTTGTCCAGTCCCGAGATGTTGTCACCAATAGCCTTGATACTGACTGAACCATCTGATGCACCCATGCCATCGAGTAAGCGTTGCTTATCGCGATCCGTTTGTAGCCGACCAATCATCCACGTGCCAGCATTTGACAATGCTTTGTAGTCTATATCTACAGGGTTTTGTGTTGATAACACCAGACCGACCCCAAACGCGCGAGCTTGTTTAAGTATCGTTAGGATCGGTTTTTTTGCAGGTGGGGAACCCACTGGCGGTACGTACCCGAACACCTCATCCATGTAGATAAGAGCCCGTAAATCGGTGGTGCCCGGTTGCGCACGCATCCAGGTAACCATCTTGGACAGCAGTAGCGTGACGACGAACTGCCGTTCCTCTTCACTCAGATGTGCCAACGAGATAATGGCGGCATTGGGTTTGCCAGCGGCGCCGTACAGCAGCTGTTGTATGTCCAGTTCGGGCCCTTCTGTCCAACTAGCGAAAGAAGGGGAGGCAGCCAAGCCATTGAGCTTCATGGCAAGCTTCACTCGATCAGCCGGTGGAAAAAATGTGTCCAGATCAATGACCCCCAACTTGCGCATTGGCGGCTGTTGTATCAGCCCAATGAGCATGCCCAGATCCAAATCTTTGCCCTGCGACCAGTACCAGTGAATAATATTGGATAGCAAGATATGCTCGCGGCTGCTCAGTGGATCTGAATCTATACCCACCAGCGCTAGCAGCGATGAGGCAAAGCCTTCGATTTCATCTTGTAAGGTTTCTGCGTCAGTGCCCGTTGCGGGAGCTTTTAACGAGCCGATAATATTCAATGGAACACCGGCAGTTGAGCCCGGTGTGTAAATGGTAAAGTCGGCAGCTTGGCGCAATTGACGGATACGTTCGGGTTCTATACCGGCGTTATGTAATCCATTCTTCCATTGGGTTGCCTTGTCAAACGCTGCTTGCGCCGGATCTCCCCCGGCTTCAGATTCACTGATCCAAGGCATGAAATCTGTCGGCAAAAGCTCAGGGAAAGTAAGAAGCAAGTTACCCATGTCACCTTTCGGATCAATGATCAAGGTGGGTATACCCGATTGCAATGCCTCTTCGAGCAATACGATTCCCAGGCCGGTTTTTCCAGAGCCTGTCATCCCTACAATGACGCCGTGTGTGGTGAGATCGGCTGAATTGAGGAACAGCGATGTATCACTGGGTTGTTCGGAACCCAGATAGAAATGTCCTGCAGGGGTGTCCACTGGCATAATTGGGGTAGGCCTTAAGCGATCAATGTACGGGTAACTATAGCAAGGGAATTAAGCCAACACATTCGCTGCGAAGAGCGTGAACGTGGTAGCGTTCGCCGTGATACCTGAACACAGCAATTACCGGTATGTACAGATGAACACGATCACCGTCACTTTAAACGATATCGAAACGGTCAGCGCCGAGGCCTTGGTTGCGCACGGTGCCTCAGCGTGGATTGCAGCCGAAGTTGCCAAAGCTATTCGAGTCGCTGAGGAAAACAGCAATATAATTTGTGGTCTGTACTATCTACAAAGCTATTGCCAGCAACTGCACAGCGGACGCGTCAATGGTGTGGTCGATCCGCAAGTATCACTTGCCAGGGCGGGTATTGTGCAAGTTGATGCAGGTTTTGGTTTTGCGCAGCCTGCCTTCACCAAAGCCCTTCCAGAAGCGCTGAGTGCCGTGCGTGAACTGGGTACTTGTTCATTGGCTGTTTGCCATGCACATACCTGTACATCATTAGGGTTCTTTACTGAGCAAATTGCACAGGCTGGTATGATCGGTATCGGTTTTACTAATGCGTCGGCTGTTGTTTCTCCCCCTGGCGGTAACAAGGCGGTTATTGGCACCAATCCAATAGCGATGGCTGTGCCAGCGCGTAATGGCGGAATTGCGTTTCAATTTGATCAAAGCACCAGTGCTGTTGCATTAGGTAAAATCACCATGGCGGCTGCTGCGGGCACGGCTATACCTGCGGGCTGGGCGGTTGATCAATTCGGTCGCCCTACCACTGACCCGGGTGAGGCGCTTGATGGCTCGCTGGTCTCTACCGGTGGTTACAAAGGTTTTGGTTTTGGTGTTATGGCTGAAGTGCTCGCCGCTGCGGTAACAGGCAGTGTGAATTCACTGGATGTCAAAGGGTTAAAATTGCCCGATGGGCAACCGCATGATCTGGGACAGTTCTATTTTCTACTGGACCCCACTGCCGTATCTGGTGATCAATTCTGGCAACGATTAGCCCGCCTAAATGATGCAGTCGCCTCGCAAGAGGGGGCTCGTCTACCTGGCACAACACGCCAGGTTCTTGAAGAGGTCACGATCAATGCAGAGGTTTGGTCGCTCGCAAAATCGCTGCGCAAAGTGGGGTAGAAGAGCAGGCTAGAATTGAGCGATAAAAAAGTGCGCTAAGCGTTGGTTTGGGTTGAAGCGTACAGTTCCTTGATGACGCGTTCGGCCGCGGCCAATGCACCCTCCAGATAACCGTTATGGCCTTCGCTGACAGACGCTGTTTCGGAACCTGCCCAGAAAAGTGTCTGATTCCACATAGGTTGGGTTGCAGGAGGTTGATGGCTATGCGCACGCGGGCCGTTTGCATCTTGTTCTGTTGCGGTTTGTGCCTCAGTGGCCCAGTCAGTGTAGTGAACGGAGACGGGTTTGGCCGCAGCTGGGCCAAACATACGGGTCAATTGTTGTACAGCCCCAGCAATAATATCAGCGTCGCGTCCTTGGCGCTCTGCAGCCGGTATACCGACAAAACCAAACAAGGCGTAAGGTGCACCTGTGCGGGAGGATGCATCGTGAATCTCTCCCAACGGACCAATCTGACTCATTGCGTCGCCAGACAGACCATCATTGCGCCAGAACGGCTGATCGAAGACCGCGATGAATTTCGCTTGGCCAGCCATCCATGTGGGTGTGTTGCGCATTTGGGTTAAGACATTCGCAGGCAGAGCCGGTGAGAAACTTAATGTGCTAGCCACGACCCTGGGCGGCAATGCAATCACCACTCTGTCTGCAACCAGCAAGTGTTCAATGCCTGCCGAGCGGTAAGTAATTTCGACGCTGTGTGCATTAACACCATCGTTGCCATCATCGTTGTCACCACCGTTGTTTTTCAAACCAACAACGTGTGCATCGAAGTGAATCCGTTCTGGTGTAATTCGGTCGACCAGCGCATCCGCTAATACACGCAGGCCTCCTGCTAGACGTAATGAACCAGCCATGGAGACCATGCCAGCCTGTTTGGTTAGTGCGCCGTTGGCGTATTCACCCATGCCGAGCCCGTTACTGTGTTGTTCGAAGATGGCGTCGTCCAGTCCTAATTCCCGCATAAGGTCGAGCATGCGATTTTGCCAGGGCCAGAACCAGGACGGGCCTAGGTCGAACCCATAGGGTGTGCTGGGCTTGCCTGGCACTTCAGGTCTGGCTGATGTGACACGGCCACCCGGACGGCTACGTGATTCAAGCAAGGTGACAGAGTGACCGGATTCAACCAATAACTGAGCGGTGCGCAAGCCGCTTATTCCGGCACCAATAACCACGTATCGAGTTGTCAACTTTCCAGCCTTTTCAAGGTTTATGTCCTGTACGTGTATTTCTGGTTATTTGAAAGACAGCCGTGAAACACAGTGTCTTCATTGGGCTTATCCGAACACGGCTCGTGTAGGATAACGGTTGTTAATAAACCATATTATGTCATCTGGAGTAATTGTTGATGATTCAGTTGTACACCTGGGGTACACCCAACGGTCGTAAAGTGTCCATTGCATTGGAAGAGATGGGTCTTGACTACCAAGTAGTACCTATCGATATTGGAAAGGACCAACAATTTACGGCCGAGTTCCTAGCCGTCAGTCCCAATAATAAGATCCCAGCAATACGAGAAGGTGACGTCACTGTCTTCGAGTCCGGCGCTATTCTGATGTACCTTGCACGCCGTTCAGGCCGTTTTCTAGCGACCGAAGGCACGCCAGATTACTGGAAGACACAGGAATGGCTGATGTGGCAAATGGGTGGTATGGGGCCAATGCTGGGTCAGGCCCATCATTTCTTGAAGTTTAATCCGGGCGTTTCAACCTATGCCGAAAATCGGTATCACACCGAAGCACAGCGGCTTTATGGAGTACTCGATAGACAATTAGCTCAGGTAGATTTTGTCGCTGGTGACTTGTCCATAGCCGATTTCGCTATCTGGCCTTGGGTTTCCCGGTTTGAATTCCAGCGTATTGATCTTAATGACTACACACACGTGAAACGCTGGTACTTGCAGCTGGCCGCAAGGTCAGGTTTTATCAAAGGCTATGCGCAGCCCAATCCAGACGATGTTATACCCGTGCCCTAATTTCACTGCACTTACGCATCAATATTCCGATCAGGTTACTGATATGAACGAACGTCCGTTGAAAACCGTCGAATGGCTGGCCGAACATCTGCATGATCCCAATCTACGCATAATTGATGGATCGTGGCATATGCCGTCCTCTGGCAGGATGGGTCGAGCCGAATACCAACAGGAACATATTCCCGGTGCTGTTCATCTATGCATTGATGAGTGTGCTGAGAATGATGGCCTGGCACATTCGTTTCCGACCGCTGATCGATTTGCCGAAACGGTTGGGAAAATGGGTATAGCCGCGGAAAACACCATTCTTGTCTATGACTCGGTCGGTTTGTTTTCAGCAGCTAGAGTGTGGTGGATGTTTCGTTATTTCGGTGCACAACGTGTCTATGTGCTAGACGGTGGTCTACCTGCGTGGCTGGCGGCGGGCGGCGTCACAGAATCTGGCAGCGCGGTGCCGGAGCCAGCATCGTTCACAGCGGTCAACACACCTATGGATATTGTGGATGCCGCGTTTGTTCGTAAAGCCTGCGCGCAATCGAGTCACCTTATTCTGGATGCGCGCTCCCGGTTGCGCTTCACCGGGGAAGAAAAAGAAGTTCGCCCTGGTCTGAGAAGTGGACATATCCCTGACAGCCGATCATTGCCCTATACCGAACTACTTAACGATGGCAAGCTGAAGCCTGATGATGAGCTTCACCAGTTACTCACGTCACGTGGCGTCACTGCTGAGCGTCCAATCATCACCACGTGTGGATCAGGGGTGACTGCGGCGGTTATCATATTAGCGCTGGAATGTATCGGAATCTCCAACGTTACGCTTTATGATGGTTCGTGGTCGGAGTGGGGTGGTTTGCCGGATAGTTTGGTTGCTGTTGGTGAAACGGGGTAAGGTGGCAAATAAGACAGGCCACCACTGAACGGGCGTGTCGATGCTTACCGAGCGTTAAATGTTTACCGTTGAAGGAGAAAGCTGTTGCTGGTAGCAACACGAAAAGTCATTGTCCGACCCGATATTCAGCGCCGAGCCTTGGTAATCGCGTTGACCGCGGGAACAGTGCTCAATTGCATCAATCAGTTACCCGATGTAATGGGCGGCGAGCCGATTAATCTGGCCAAAATTGCGTTGACTTATCTGGTTCCTTACAGCGTGTCTCTGTATAGCTCAACCATGGCTGTGGTTCGCGGCTGATTGCTAAGCCTTGGCCGCTGATTCTGTCACCAGTGACCAGAACGCATTGACCAATGGATTTTTCAGACTCTTACTCAAAGTGAACAGCCCCACGTCATAGGGCTGCAGTTGTGGTTGTATATCGAGCACGCGAACGCGCCTGACCAATGGGCTGTTGTCCAGCACGATTTTGGGTACCACGCCAACCCCTAATCCGAGACTGACCATACTCACAATGGCCTCGTTACCCGCCACTTGAGCGTACACACGCGGGGTAATACGATGCGCACGAAACCACGCATCCACACGACTGCGCGCCAGACCACCTTCAGCCAAAATCATGGGTACCTTGGCCCACTCGGTAGGTGCCTGGGGTGGGGTAGTGGGGATATCCGAGTCGATCAGATCCACCGGAGCTATGAACAACAAGGGAGATACCGCGAGCAGTTTGAATACAAGAGCGCGAGATACGTGAGTGGGGTGCGCCGCAATACTGACGTCCTCGTTGGCGGCTAGAACGCGATCGATCGCGTGATCCGGATCACCCGTGTGCAATTTGATTTCGATGCCGGGGTAGTGTTGACGAAACCGATTCAACAGCTCAAACAGGAAGCTGTGACTGGCTGTTACCGAGCAATATAGACTGATTTCTCCGCGCAGATCATTGGTTGTGTCGGCAAGTGTATGACGTATGCGGTTCCAACCGGCGAGCGCGTCCCGAGCGTAGGGTTCAAATAGTTTGCCCTCAGCTGTCAGTGATACTGAGCGGTTGTCTCGGTCAAACAGGGTGACTCCCAGTTCTTCTTCAAGCTGCCGAATATTGCGCGACAGTGCAGAGAGGCTGATATTGGAGGCGCTGCTGGCTCGGCCAAAGTGTAGAGACTGACTCAGAGCGAGAAACTGGGAAAGTGTACGTGGATTCACGGTTATGTTGCAAATATTAAAACAGTGTGTTTCAAATATATCAATTTACGGAATAAATGGGGTGCATTACACTGCTCAGCGTCGCTCCTTATCCGCGCTTGGAAAATAAATCCTTACCCATGGCTAATTACTTCAACACGCTATCACTTCGCGAGCAACTTGCTCAGTTAGGCAAATGTCGTTTTATGCATCTCGATGAGTTCACCGATGGTGTCAATGCGCTTAAAGGCAAGAAAATGGTTGTCATTGGCTGCGGTGCCCAAGGCTTGAATCAGGGGCTGAATTTGCGTGACAGTGGTCTGGATGTCTCCTATGCATTGCGCGCTGAGGCTATCTCGCAGAAACGTCAATCGTGGAAAAATGCCACTGAAAATGGGTTTACCGTAGGCACATACGATCAGCTCATTCCTAACGCAGATGTAGTGCTGAACTTGACACCCGATAAGCAGCATACCTCAGTAGTCCAAGCCATAATGCCGCTGATGAAGCAGGGTGCTTGCCTGTCCTATTCGCATGGCTTCAACATAGTAGAAGAGGGCATGCAAATACGCAGCGATATCACCGTGATCATGGTTGCACCAAAATGTCCTGGCTCTGAAGTACGTGCTGAGTACGTGCGTGGGTTTGGCGTGCCCACACTCATTGCGGTGCACGATGACAACGACCCACAGGGCGAAGGTCTGGAACTGGCAAAAGCGTATGCAGTTGGCACGGGCGGACACAAGGCAGGTGTGCTCATGTCCTCATTTATTGCCGAGGTCAAATCTGACCTCATGGGTGAGCAAACTATCTTGTGTGGCATGCTGCAGACTGGCTCACTACTGTGCTTTGACAAGATGATCCAAGAGGGTGTGGACGCAGGCTATGCATCCAAGCTCATTCAATACGGTTGGGAAACTGTTACTGAAGCGTTGAAATACGGTGGTGTTACCAACATGATGGACCGCCTGTCAAACCCAGCGAAGATCCGGGCTTTTGATTTGGCGGCGGAGATGAAGGACATCATGCGAACGCTGTATCAGAAGCACCAGGATGACATCATGACCGGCACTTTCTCTGCCACCATGATGGCAGATTGGGCTAACGATGATGCTCAATTACTGGGTTGGCGTGCAGAAACAGCGCAGACAGCGTATGAGAAAACACCCGCAGGCGATGTTGAAATTACCGAGCAGGAATATTTTGACAATGGCATTTTAATGGTGGCTATGGTTAAAGCGGGTGTTGAACTGGCTTTTGAAACAATGACTTCAGCGGGTATCATTGCCGACTCCGCGTACTATGAGTCACTGCATGAAACACCGCTGATAGCCAACACAATTGCGCGTAAAAAACTGTACGAAATGAATGCCACGATTTCCGATACTGCAGAGTACGGCTGTTATCTATACAACCATGCCTGTGTGCCATTGCTCAGCGATTTCATGAAGAATATTGGCAGTGATGTGATAGGTACTGGTTTAAATCTAAATGACACAGCCGTGGATAACACGCGCTTGATTGAGGTAAACCATGCCATTCGTAACCACCCAGTTGAAGCGATTGGTGCCACACTGCGTGGTTACATGGCGGATATGAAGCAGATTGTCTGAGTCGCTTTAGTTTCTGACAATCCGTGAGTACACCCGCTGGCATCGTTCTCGATGCATTGAGTGTTAATTTTGATGAGCGATTTCAGTTAAACGATATCAATTGGCGCGTTCAAGAACGCCAGCATTGGATGATCGCTGGCGCCAACGGTTCTGGTAA
>CALKXZ010000275.1 GCA_938003775.1 uncultured Granulosicoccus sp.
GTGCTCGAACTGCATGGCGCCGCGGCCCGCGCACTGCATGCCGCATGCAGCGTTCACCACGCCGCACACAAGGTGGTGAGCGCGCTGATTCGCCGGGTCATGGAGAACCCGCAGCGGCTTCCATTATCTGCACATGGTAGAAATCAAACATAAGTTTTAAATTACCGGCCTGAACACCGTGGATGGTATCCAGGGCCTGAGCTACGGTGGTTAGATGAAATTGCGGTGCAGCCCTTGTATTGATTGGTTCGATGACAACCGTTTTGTCCAATGGTGCGGCTTTATCACAGGCATAGGCTAGATTGGACTGAAAAATAGCTTCACAGTCTTGTTGTCTGTTGGTCTTGCCGGGTACCACATTAATATTAGCGCAGCCGATATCAGCGGCATAGGTCATGGCCTGATCAATGTATTCACGAGCCTCGTCTACGCGATCAGGCCTAGCGGCAACGCCGAAATCGTCGGCACCATTGACACCCAATTGGGTATTTAATCCAACCATGGGTAGGCCGGTGTCCTGCAAGGCCTGTCGAACATCGGCAGACGGAACATCGTACGGGAAGTGACACTCCACGGCGCTGAAGCCAGCCTTCGCTGCGGCGTGTATGCGATCAGTCAAACTTAACTCAGGCCACAGAAACCCAATGTTTGCAGAAAAGCGTGGCCTCATCATGTGCCCAGGAATCGGATATAGCACGGCGCAGGAACCTCAAACATGTGGTCGGTCGCGCTGAGTTGGCCAGATTCGATATCGCGCTCGAACACGCGAATATTCCCTGAATCCTGATTGGATGCTATGACAGCATTTCCGCATGGTGTAATCGCAAAATGTCGTGGGAATTTTCCACCGGTGGGTGTTAGACCTATGCGCGATAAGCTACCGTCTTCTTGCACTTTGAAGGTTGCAATGGAATTGTCACCGCGATTGGAGACATACAGATATTTGGCATCCGGTGATAGTTTGATTTCAGATACGTAGCTGGTTTTATCCCGCTCATCAATGGTTGATTCATATTGAAATGGGATGAGCCGTGCTTTTGTTGTTGCATTGTCACTGCTGTCCAGGCGTGCCACACAGACAGTATTAAATAGCTCATTGGAGATGTAACAAATATCCAGCTCTGGGTGCATTTCCATATGTCTGGGGCCAGAACCTGCTTCAAACTCGATATGTGTTTCATGCTTCAGCGTTTTTGTTTGCTGATCATAGCGATACTGAAATACCGCGTTCTCACCCAGATCGGGAATGAATACCCAGTCATTCCAAAAATGCGCGCAGTGTGCATGAGGCCCAACCTGGCGATTTTCCCAGTGATCCTCGCGGGTTTTTACTTGACGCCATTGATCTTCAGGGCGGTAGAACTGCTTGAAACTCTGGTGAGGAGGACTCAGCTTACCGTCATTGTCTACTGCACACACATCAATAATGGCGTCCCAATAATTGATAACGATGGCACAGTCACGTGATGGTGACAGAGCCAGGTAACAAGTGGAGCGGCCCGATGCTTTAAAGCTATCCTGCAACGCTAACGTACTTGAGCCATCCACAGAATATCGCTCAATAGTGCCTTCATCCTGAATAGTTTCCAGGATAGCGTACATATGTTTACTGTCCGGGTGTGGAATAAGCACCGCTGGATTCATCGACGTTGTCACTTCGTTGTAGCTGAGTGATAAGTCTGTTTCAAGCGTCATGGAATAGATGCCTTGTCCTGGCTTTGGTGCATACGGCTGATGAGCCAATGCGTCCAGGTGGCTGTAAGTGCCGACTAAAAAAGTGTATGGTTTTTCAAGCATAGTGGATATCCTGAAGTAAGTTAAAGTAAGGAATTAATTTGGAGCAGACTGATCAGTTGCACCTAAAGCACAGCCGACAGGGTGTGTATAATTGAATCACCACAGGCTTGGCCTACGTGCGTGACAAGCGGCACTGGATTCAGTTACACAGGTTATGAAAAAACAGAAAACCACCGATAAAATCACTGATAAAACTACTGCGAAAATCACTGAAATAAAGCCTTCGATAACGTCCTCAACAAACGTCGCTAGATCGCCCAAGGCTAAACGCGTTACACGCAGTGCAGCGACAATTAATGAGGTTGCCGAGCTTGCAGGCGTATCATCTATGACCGTATCACGCACTGTGCGTAACCCAGATGTCGTGGCGGAGAAAACGCGTATAGCGGTCCAAAAAGCGATTGATCAGTTGAATTACATTCCTGATTTGTCGGCGATAGACATGTCCACACGTAAAGGCAATACAGTGGCCGTCATACTGCCCTCGTTGTCTTTTGAAGGCCATGTTCGTACCGTAGACGGATTGTCGTTTGAGCTGCGTAAAGAAGGTTTTCACTTGCTGCTGAGTGAAAATTTTTACTCTCAGTCCGAAGAGATTCGAGTGCTGCGTAGCATTCTGGGAAGGCGACCGGCAGGTATCGTCATTATCAACAGCGCTCATTCCGATAGTGGTCGTGAACTTGTGTCCAAATCGGGGGTGCCCGTGATAGAAACCTGGGATTTGCCTAAAACAGCGATTGACTCTGTGGTGGGTTTCTCTCACACCAGAGTAGGTTTTCAAATGACCGAGCACCTGTTGGCCTGTGGATATCGACGGCTGGCCTTTATTGGTGCGCCACCGGCGGAGGATAGGCGTGCGCATGACAGGCATCAGGGTTTTGTGCAGTGCCTGAGCCAATACAATATGGAGCATCACCGTCACGTCATTCTCCATGAACAACCGGTTTCGGTTTCCGCAGGTAAGACAGCCATTACCAAATTACTGGAACAGTTTCCCGATGCCGACGCCGTAATTACGCTAACAGACCGAGTAGCCATGGGCGCCATTATGGAATGTCGCCGTCGGTCAATAAGCGTACCGGACGATCTGGCTATCGCAGGCCATGGAGGATTTGATTTCAGTGAGCATCTTGTGCCGTCGCTGACTACCACCTTGATAGACGGTTTTGAAATTGGCGTGCAAGCGGCTCGGTTATTACTGAGAAAGGAGAGCGGTGAGGTTATACCTGCCGAGAGAAACAGGATTGATGTCGGCTTTGACGTTGTTGCTCGTGAAAGCACACTCGGCTCCGCACACTGATAGCAGGTGTTTTGAAACACAATCTAAAACCCAGCTCAACCTTTAACGGCACCGGCTGTCATGCCAGTGATGATTTGCTTTGAAGCAACGAACGTAAATATAATCGGGGGAATGGCCAGCAGTGTACCGGTCGCCATGATTACGCCCCAGTCTGTATCGTATCCAGTCAGTGAATTAACGATAGTAACTGGCACCGTACGGGTGTTTCTGTCTAACAAGGCATTAGCCAGTAAATATTCATTCCAAGCAATTCGGAAGGTAAAAATAGACGCAGCCGCCAAACCTGGCTTGATTAGGGGTAGTACAACCAGATAGAAAACCTGAAACGGATTAGCCCCGTCCATACGAGCGGCCTCTTCAAGCTGGATCGGTACCTGGACAATAAAACTCTGCAGTATCCAGATGACAAATGGCAGGTTCATGGCGACGTAGATCAATACGATGCCAGAGTAGGTGCCAGCAAGGCAGTTGTCATTAATGCAAAAATCAAATGTCAGGATGCCAAATACTGGAACCAGCAACACCGCTGGCGGCACCATACGCATCAGTAGTGTTGTCATGGATATAACGCCACGTCCCATGAAGCGGAAGCGCACCAAAGCGTAGGCCGCCATCGTGCCGAGCATCAGCGTAATGATCGTTGATACCAATGCAATGATCAGTGAGCTTTTAAGTGCACGTCCAAAGGTAGGATCGCAATAGTCCAGGTGTGCGGGTTCGTACCACAGTGCATTGCACAGAACGGTTTCATAATTTTGCAAGGTGGGTAAGAACAACAGCCCGCTAGTGCTACTCATGATATCGACATCGAGCTTTAACGATGTCGCAATCATCATCATTATCGGGCCAATGGCCATGATGATTAAAATAACCATCAGTACACCGAAGGCAGGACTTTGGCGTTGGTTAATTACTCCGGACATGATCAGCCCTCTTCAGACATTTGTCGTAGGCGGGCGGCTCGAGCTTCAGATAGCCGGGTATAGGTAAACATGATGGCAGTTAAAATCATCAACAGTATTAGCAAGTAGTTCGACATGGCCGCGGCGACGCCCAATTCTCTGAATTCGGATGCCGTTCGTGCGATACGCAAAGACAGAATTTCTGTGGACAGACCGGGTCCGCCATTTGTCATGACCAGCACAACCTCAAGTACCTTAAACGCATCGATCAGGCGTAACAGCAGGGTGACGATGAGCACCGGCATCATGAGTGGAAGTTTGATGTAAACGATTTGTTGCCACCCGGATGCACCATCTATACGCGCAGCTTCCAGTGCTGAGCGCGGCAGTGATTGAAGTGCTGCGAGCGACAGAATAAAAATAAAGGGCGTCCATTGCCAGATGTCTGCAATGATGATGGAGGTTAAAGACCAAAAGCTATCGGATAACCATGGCACCGATTCAAATCCCAAGCTATTCAGCGTGCGATTGAATATGCCAACGGTTGGATGGTACATGTACCGCCAAATGAGTCCGACGACAATGGGTGCGATCATCATGGGCAAAATGAAAATTGTGCGTAGCACAGTCATTCCGCGAATTGATCTGTCCAATAGCATGGCCAGACCAACACCCAGTATCATCTCAATGCTTACAACCAACGAAGCAAATTTCAGAGTGACACCAAAAGACTCGCGAAAGTTGGCATCACTCCAAAGCGATGTGTAGTTTCGTAGGCCAACAAATGTTGCCTGACCAATGCGTTGACTCGGGTTCCAGTCCAGAAAGCTTGCGTAGATCATGTACGCGATCGGATAGAGTAGCGCGACAACCAACACGGCTGCTGCAGGAGCCATAAACAGATAAGGTGTAAAACTTCTAGCTTGAGTACTCATGCTTGCAGTGTCTGGGCTTGGTAACGTCGGTGGATGCCGGCGGCATCCACCGATAACGCGTCAAAATTTGGAAATGCGGCGCTTATTTCCAGGTGTTGTAGCCAGCTTCATCCATAATGGCTGCTGCCCTGGAGGCAACTCCGTCAAGTGCTGTCTGAATATCCAGATCTTCAGTTAACACCTTAGACAGTTCAGTACCCAGGTCGGCGTTGATTTTTCCCCAGACCGGAATAATTGGACGCCAGTCAGGATCAGCGTGCTTAAGGGCCTCACCAAATGTAGCCATGTGTGGAAACTTGGCGTTGACGTCGGCATCCGCGTGAGTGGAGTAGCGAGATGGGTTACCACCTTCCAAAGCAATCAGCTTATCGGCTTCTTTGGATGTTAACCATTGCATCAGTAGGAACGCCGCTTCCTTGTTTTGAGCGTTCTTGGGAATACCGATGCCGAATCCGCCAGTCTGTGAACCACGGCGAGTACCCATGGGGTGTGGTGCCCAACCGACCTTACCGACGATAGTGGATTTTTCAGGATTATTTACTGAGCCTGCAAACACAGTCGAATCTAGGAACATAGCGGTATTACCTTGCAGGAAGGCAGCGCCCGCTTCAGCAAAGTTGAACGTCTTTGATCCTTCAGGTCCGCAATCTACAATCGTTTTCAATGCCTGTGCAGCTTGGACACCCGCCTCATTATTGATAATGGGGTTCCACTCATCATCAAATACGCGCCCACCTAGCGGTGCTAAGTGAAGCAAGAACGCGTGACTGGCTTGATGGCCTGAAGCGGCTCGTGATGCGAGCCCACCCATGCCAGGCTCTAGCTCAGGAATCTTACACGCAAGCTCTAACAGTTCGTCATAAGTCTCAGGGACTTTCAGAGAGTGCTTTTCAAATATGTCTTTTCTGTAGCCAAGTATGGATGTCTCTGCGCCGAAAGGTACGCCGAACAGTGATCCGGTTGGGCCATCCATATAACCTTTGTTACCACCAGCGACCCCAATATTAGCCACATAACCGTCTATCAGGTCCGCCGCGTCGTAGCCAGGGTTGGCAAGTTTAGGGTTCATGAAGTAGCGCGCTAGATTCTCCAGCTGATCGGCATACACATAATCGGCTTTAGAAAATACAACGTAGGCAAGCAAGTCATAATCGCCTTTGGATTTGGTCATCTCCAGCGTTTGTTTTTCACGCATCTTTAGATACTGAAGTTGATCGACTTCCACCTGAATGCCGGTTTGTTTGGTGAACTCTGGCAATACCCTCATGACCGCGTCATAGTGAGGGTGCGCAGGAAAATTGACGACAAGTGTGGTGCCCTTGTAGTCATCGTATGGGCTCGCCATGGCGGTGCCCGCTAATGCTAAACCGGCGGCTAGCCCGATTAGGCTACGTGTAAATTTCATGGTATTTCCTCTTTCTTTGGTGTGTTTTACGATGTGGTTTTATTAACGTTCTTGGCCCTAAATTGCAGCCTCTGTTTTCTGGTCAAACAGGTGCAGCCCTCCCTTGTGGACTGCAAACTTCATGGTCTCCTGTAGTGGAACGGGTTGATCTGATTTAATTTCAACACTGATGTTCTGATCGCCGCAGCTGGCCAACAATATTGATTGGGCGCCGATATATTCCGAGATCACAACTTTCAGCTCTAGTGCGTCTTCGGCTTTCGCATCAGGTGCATAGCTTAAGTCCGAAGGTCGAATTCCTAGAATGACTTCCTGGTTGTCTTGTTTGCTAACGCGCTGCGCCTGCTCGGGAGACAACGAGAGTTTGTAACCTTGACCAACGACTGCGGTCTCGTTACCGGATTGTGAAATAACTCCTTTGAGAAAATTCATTGGCGGACTGCCAATAAAGCCTGCAACGAATTTACTGTTCGGATGCCGAAACAGTTCCTCTGGCGTTCCTTGTTGACGGATATGACCGTCTTGCATAACAACGATTCTGTCGGCAAGCGTCATAGCCTCAACTTGGTCATGGGTCACGTACACCATATTTTTTTGAACCTGCTGACTCATTAATGCAAGCTCGGCACGCATCTGACCGCGCAGTTTGGCGTCTAAATTTGACAAAGGCTCGTCGAACAGAAAGGTGGCAGCGTCGCGAGTTAACGCTCTACCCATTGCAACGCGTTGACGTTGACCACCGGAGAGCTCGGCGGGTTTTCTGTGAAGAAGGTTTGAAAGCCCTAGCATCTCGGCCACTTCATTGACCTTTTTGTTGATTTCAGCTTTGGGTTTTTTTTCCAAACGTAGTGCAAACGACATGTTCTTCGCCACATTCATGTGCGGGTATAGCGCGTAGTCTTGGAATACCATGGCCAGACCGCGCTCTTTGGGTTCCAAACGACTGACCGGACGACCATCAATGTAAATCTCACCATCACTGACCGTTTCGAGCCCGGCAATCATTCTAAGTGTTGTGGATTTACCGCAGCCCGATGGACCCACCAGCACGGTAAATTCCCGGTCTGCCATCTCTAAATCAATGGAATGAATCACTTCATGCGATGCATAGCGCTTACACAGGCGTTCTAATTTTAACGTTGGCATTGATGCAGTATTCAGGTCAAAAAATTAAATGGTAGCGATAACATGCGGAGTTGATGCGTTTTGTTGCCGTGTTGTGTTCTGCTTTCGTTTGTATAGTGATTAAAACGGGCGATAGAGCGGATAAACAAATTGTCGTTAACCAATGTTAGCGATAACATTCTATACATAAATTAATGGTCAGTGCAACTTTTTTAACGTCATTTCAGTTTACACCAATGCGTGACAGTCGCTAGCTAATCGCGTAATTCCAGCCCAGTCACCGGCGTCAACCAGGTTGCGTGGTGCTACCCACGAACCACCGACGCACAGTACCGACGGTAATGACAGATAGTCTTTGGCTGTGGCAGCGCTAATACCACCGGTTGGGCAAAAAACCGTGTCAACAAATGGCCCGCCGAATGCGCTGAGCAAAGCCGGTCCTCCCGCTTGCGAGGCGGGAAAAAATTTAACGGCCGTAAAGCCACCGTCACGGGCTCGCATAATGTCCGATGGTGTCATTGTGCCGGGTAGTAGCGGCATATTAATGGCATCGGCAACGGTACCCAGTTCCTGCGTATAGCCTGGGCTAACCGCAAAGGTGGCGCCGTGATCCTGTGCGCGTTTTAAATCATCGCCATCAAGTGCGGTACCTACACCGACAATAGCATCGGGTACCTGGGCCATAGCCTGCATGGCTTGCAGTGCCACCGGTGTGCGTAAGGTTACTTCGAGTACGCGAAGGCCGCCTGCTACCAACGCTTGTGCTAAGGGCTTGGCTTGGGCGACGTCGTTGATAACAAGTACCGGAATAACCGGGGCCACTTGCATGAGTTGGCGAACATTCATACCGGTATTCCTCGATAACAATTACGGACGGTGTCGGTTGTAGTGCGCGCAAGTTTACGCATCGAATACACTGACCGCTCCTTGCTCAGCGCTGCTGACATGATGCCGGAACGCGGTAAACAGTTCACGCCCCATGTTGACTGTTTTTCGGGTTAGATCTGGAGCGCTGTACGTTCGCGCATTCCATTCAGCTTCATCGACAAACGCATTCAACGTGCCTTGTTCAGAATCTAGCCGAATGACATCACCATTACGTACTTTTGCCAGGGGGCCATCCAGCACGCACTCCGGTGACACATGTATAGCGGCAGGCACCTTCCCCGATGCGCCAGACATGCGTCCATCGGTGACCAATGCGACTTGATAACCACGATCAAGCAGTACACCGAGAATGGGCGTGAGTTTGTGCAGCTCCGGCATGCCGTTTGCCCGTGGACCTTGGTACGTGATAACCGCAACGAAGTCATGATCCAACTCGCCATTGTCAAAAGCGATGCGCAATGCATCCTGTGAGTGGAATATGATGGCTGGTGCTTCAATCACACGGTGTTCCGCCTTAACAGCCGATGTCTTGATGACAGCGCGCCCCAGATTGCCGGACAGCAAGCGTAAGCCGCCATCAGCCTGAAACGGCTTTGCCACACTACTCACTATAGTGTCATCAACTGATTTTGTCGGCCCTTCGCGCCACGCCAGAACACCCTGGTCCAGCCAGGGTTCCTGCGTATACTGGTGCAGACCATCTGGACCTGCCACAGTGTTGACATCATCGTGAAGCAAGCCTGCGTCCAGCAGTTCACGGATAACCAAGGCCATTCCACCGGCTGCGTGAAACTGATTAACATCGGCTTGCCCACTGGGATACACATGGGTCAGTAGTGGAACCGCATGACTCAGATTGTCAAAATCATCCCAGTTTGCCGCTAATGCAGCCAACGCATTAGCAACATTAAATTCACCCAAAAGAGAAAGAGAAACCGACTCAACGCCCAATGGAGTTTGCAAAGTAAAACAAACACCGCTCGCTGAAAAAGAAAGATTAGAGGCATAAAAGTCTGCTGTATTGTCTTGCAAACTGTAGGTATAAGCAGGGCAGGACATTCTTTCTAGCATAAAATCCGAGTATGGGTCATCAAGGAACACAACCCCTCTTTCTAATCCTTTATGGCAAAACAATAAGCTTTTTGCTTCGGCGTAAGACTCCATAGAACCATGATAATCAAGATGATCACGAGACAAGTTAGAGAAAACAGCGGTTCGAATTGGCAAACCTTCTATTCGACGCTGATCTAACGCATGAGAAG
>CALKXZ010000276.1 GCA_938003775.1 uncultured Granulosicoccus sp.
GTTAAGCGTAGTGGTAAACGCTGCCTTGCGGTAGGCACGGATTGTTCTGCCGGTAAAATGTATACCGCACTGGCTATGGAAAAATGTATGCGCGAACGAGGTATGAACGCCTCGTTTCGGGCTACTGGCCAGACCGGTATATTGATTACCGGCGGTGGTATTCCGTTGGACGCTGTGGTTGCTGATTTTATGGCGGGTGCGGTCGAATGGCTGACACCAGACAATGATCCGGATCACTGGGATCTGATTGAAGGTCAGGGTAGTTTGTTTCATGCATCCTACTCCGGTGTTACCTTGGCGTTGGTGCATGGCGGTGCGCCCGATGCGCTGGTACTGTGCCACGAACCCACTCGAAAACACATGCGTGGACTACCGGACTACAAGCTGCCTAGCTTGGAATTGCTGCGAGACACGGCACTGGTACTGGCCCGTTTCGTCAACCCCGCTTGTGAAGTCGTTGGTATCTCTATTAATACGGCTGCATTGTCAGAAGAGGAGGCCGTGTCACTGTTGGCAGAAACAGAACAACGCATGCAATTACCAACAATTGATCCCTTCCGACACGGTGCTGACAGATTGGTAGACGCACTGTCGTGAATAGCGCTATACATTTAACCGTATCGCGCGATACGTTTGCTATTGATGGCACGTTTACAATTTCGCGTGGCTCACGCACAGAAGCACAAGTGGTTACTGTCACGCTGAGCGCTGAGGGTGTGCAGGGTTGGGGCGAATGTACGCCCTATGCCCGTTACGGTGAGTCGCTGGATAGTGTCTGTGCGCAAATACAGGCTATAGAGGGTGCCCTGGCAGACGGTATGGATCGTATCGCGCTACAGTCTATGATGGCGCCGGGCGCTGCACGTAATGCTGTGGACTGCGCGCTATGGGACTTGGAAGCAAAGCGGGCGGGTAAATCAGTCTGGCAATTGGCCGGATTATCTGAGCCGACCTCGCTCATCAGTGCTTACACATTGTCATTAGATACACCACAGCATATGCACGAGGCAGCCCTAAAAAACGCTGATCGTCCGTTACTGAAAATAAAGCTCGGTGGGGATGGCGATATTGATCGCTTACAAGCGGTCCGGCAGGCAGCGCCTAATACTCGACTGATTGTTGATGCCAACGAAGGCTGGTCCGCAGATGACTACGATACCTTAGCCCCTATTATGCTAGATCTGGGTGTTGCGTTAGTCGAGCAGCCTCTACCAGCCGACGCCGATAGTGCATTGGCTGGCCGTGACCGACCATTGCCAGTGTGCGCCGATGAAGCTTGCCACGATCGTCATTCATTGGAATCGCTTGTTGGCAAGTACGATGTTGTTAATATTAAGCTCGATAAAACCGGTGGTTTGACCGAAGCACTGGCGATGCGCAAAGCAGCCAAAGAGGCTGGATTCGGAATTATGATGGGCTGTATGGTGGGCAGCTCTCTGGCCATGGCGCCAGCGCATTTAGTGGCTCAGGGTGCAGACTTTGTTGATCTGGACGGGCCATTACTGCTGGCAGAAGATCGCCAAAACCCGATCGTGTTCAAGCGTAGTGATATGCAAACATCACCCGCGTCCCTGTGGGGCTAAGTGGTTCAGCTCGATGGCCATGTTCGGCCAAGTTCGACTATGTCCGATCCACGATTTTTTCTTCGATCTTGTCGATCTTTGGTGCGACCTTGTCAGACACTCGGTTAATCAGGTCTTCAGACTTGCCCAAGTCACTATGATTATTGTCGGCTCGCTGATTGACCGGTGGATCGCTCAGCGTATTACTCGTTCCTGGCAGCTTGCTGGAAACTTTATCGACCATCTTGCCAACCAAGCCACTTTCTCGGGATTCGCTAAATCCGTGAACCAGATTGCTAGCCTTGTCACGGGTTGTCGTGACCAGTCGGCTGCTGACGTTTTCGGAGGTTGTGGCGATTTTTTTGGCCGTACGGTCAATAAAAGATTCGCCGTTAGGATCACGGGCAGCTTGGCCTGTGTTTGGTCCGGAGTTCAGCACCTGCTGACTGTATTTAGCGCTCTTGTTTTGTACCTTAGCCAGTGCGTTGGCAATACGTGTTTTTTCCTGATCAATAGAAATTTTGCCAGTGACCTGTGTTGCAGCTTTGCGAGTGAAGGCAGTTAGAGTGGGAAACAGACCCACATCACTGGCCACTGTTTCATCATGACTGTGAGCCTTCACCCAGTCGAGTTCATTGAGGGCATTAAAAAACAGCCACGCAGCGATGGTTAGCAGGCACAGTGTTGCGATCCAGATCATGGGGTATTCCTTAGCAGTCTTGCAGTGTTGGGATGTGTAGCGATAATGGGTAGCCGCGCCATAGTTGGGGTAAGCGCAACTGGATAGGTTGATGGTACGCGTTCAAGTGTGGGAGCTCAACCGCACCCGTCTGCGTTTTCTTGATTCTGACGACACATCGATGCAGTAACCAATTGTTTGCAATACGGGCCAGAATTTTTCATGTAACCCTAATGGAAACTTAGGGATAAACACAGGTAACGTCGTGCACCGCTACGTTGAGTTCATTACCGGCACGTTGCAACATAAAGCCGATGACACCCAATGAAAACACCCACAAGCGTGTTACGTGACGTGACCTCACACCGGCCCATTGCCAACATGGGACGGCTTGCTCTAGAGTGTTGGGTAATAAGAATAACCATGTACCTGGTTAACGGGAGAGCCCTAGGCTGTTGCTTCGGGTCCAACAACATCAGATTCCTATGATAAAAACCTTACGTATCGCAACTCGTCAAAGCCCATTGGCGCTCTGGCAAGCGGAAGATGTCAAAGCGCGAGTCGAAGCGCTGGACCTGGGTGTTAGCGTCAAGCTGCTGAAAATCACCACCAAGGGCGACAAATTGCTCGATAGCCCGTTGGCAAAAATTGGTGGAAAGGGTTTGTTTGTCAAAGAGCTGGAAACCGCGTTGCTCGATGGTCGTGCGGATATCGCCGTGCATTCAATAAAAGATGTACCGGCAGTACTGCCACCTGGATTGCAAGTAGTGCACATCATGGAGCGTGAAAATCCACATGATGCATTTGTATCAAATCACTTCGAAAATCCAGAGAGTCTGCCGCAAGGTGCGCACATTGGTACCTGTAGTTTGCGTCGACAGGCGCAGATCATGGCGCGCTTTCCTCACCTTGAGGTTCACAACCTACGCGGCAATGTCAATACACGTCTGGCTAAGCTCGATAACGGAGAATACGATGCAATAATACTGGCTGCCGCCGGACTCATCAGGCTGGGCATGCAAGAGCGTATTGCCACCGAAATGACTGTGGAAGAGAGTCTGCCCGCAGCGGGTCAGGGCATTGTCGGCATTGAATCGCGTGTTGATGATGACGATACAGCCGCATTAATCGATAAACTGCACCACCAAGAGACCAGTTACCGGGTCATGGCTGAGCGTGCTCTTAGTGCGCGTCTGGATGGTGGTTGCCAGGTACCCATTGGTGCCTTCTCCCAGATTCAGGGAAACCAGCTATGGCTGCGCGGTCTGGTTGCGTCACCCGATGGAAAAACCGTGATAACGGCCGATGCCACAGCCCATCAAAACGAGGCGGTGGAACTTGGCGTAAAAGTCGCCGAAATGCTGCTGTATCGTGGAGCCAATGACATTTTGAAGAGCCTGGGTTTAAACCCTGCGTCATTGGATGCGGTCGCTGCCAGTGCTGCCAAATACGTGCGTCGTGATAAGTCGCAAGCCGCTCCCTCCGATGCAACTTAACGGCTCGCAACACCCGGTAATTTAGATCTGCGGACTCCACAAATTGCACGGGTACGCGTTATCATGCGCGCCTACC
>CALKXZ010000277.1 GCA_938003775.1 uncultured Granulosicoccus sp.
GAGACGTATAAATCGCAAACCGATGAGACAGCGATGTGACGAAAAAATGTTTGCCATTGAATATCGAACAGACTTGGTACTCAGAATCCTAGAAATATCGGGTTCCGGTATCATCGAAAGCCAATTCTCAACAGCCTGTTAGAAAGCAGACAGCATTTCAGAAAGCTATCAAGCAACAATTCAAAATTAATCTAGGTGAAATAAAATGCAAACAACGAGGGATAAATCAACTTTGCAGCCCAGCAACGTGTGTAAAACGACAAAGGTATTTTTCGCGAGTTCGTTTTTATCATGCATGTTACTAGCAGGCGTCCTTTCCATTGCCAGTGCTCCAGCGCAGGCCCAATCTTCGAATTTTGATACATATACTACCGCGCTCTTGTGTGGTCGTCTTAGAGATCCTAACAAGAAGTGGCGATGCCAATACACCAAGGGAAAGTATTATGCACCCTTCGCAGGTGTAGGACCAAAACCATCTAAGGGAGGTACAAGGCAAGTATTAGGAGAGGGGATACGATACGTCCGATATGGCTCACTCAGAAATAAACGTTGCCTGCCAAGAGTTGGTACTAGTAATTTTCGTTATTGTGTCCAAGATCAACACGTCATATCGACCATGTACTACACAAAAGCTGAGACGGCCCAAACAATCGCGCGCAAAAGTGCAGATACAGCTTTTTACTTTGATTGGTTTCGTGACATTGCCGGTGCAGGACTTGTAGCCGCTACAATTGGATTTGCTAACAACGAACGAGTCTTGAAAATTACGTTGGTAAGTGGCTTTGTTATGGAACTTGTTGTCAGCAATGGTAAAAAAGCATTTGAGTACTTTGTTGGGGATGCAAGAAGAGACATATCCCGCCGAGGTATGTGCTACTACTCGGTAACAAGTTATCAGAGAGAAGTGAACACTATTGTAGTAAGTGGACGAGTAGGTCATAATTCTATTGGACAAAGACCTAAAAACGCTGTAACGTATTTTGGTTGGTACGCTCCAGAGTATGAAGGTGCTGCATGCAAGTGAAGTATTTAAGCAAGCGTGTAGACAACGAATGGCCACTAATGAGTATAAGAGGCAGTTGCATCAAAGTATCTTGATCATCTGGGCGGTTTGTAATGGCTATTCCTCATTACAGTTTAAAAGAAAAACTGTTTCTGTTGATATCGTCTGCCGATGAGAAACAGAAGCGGTGGACAATGGGTGTCCAGGCGTCTAACAATTAGATCGAGTGGTACTAAAAGGCTCTTGTTGTTAGTCGCCGACGGCACTCTGGGGTGATTAAAGTTCTTGAGTAGCGCAAGTGCGGATAGAATCAATCGCTGTCACCTACATCTCTGGATAAGTAGATCTGCAAACATGGCAATCGGAAGAGAGATGAGATTTATCAACATCGAAAAAAATAGGTATCACTGTATTTTAAATCGTATCATCTAGCTCAAACTAGCCTAACGTGCGGAGTGTCGATCTATTGAGTGCAAACCGCTAATGAGTAATGAGTTTGGTCGACAATTTTGATTAGCCGGTATTGAGCGTAGAAACCAGCGTTTCGAACGGCCAAAACATCATCTGGTCTGGGAATTGATTGTAGTTGAAGTGCTGAAGTCTACACACGAGCTGTATTTGTTTCCACAGTCTTGAGATCGTTATCATGTCCGTTAGAATGTCAGCTTTTGCACTCTTCTGCTTCTTGACTGGAATTGTTTCGTGCTACGCCACTATCAAGCTGATAGGAGACTCTCAGACTATTAGTGTGCCAACTACAGTGGGCCAGCTTACCGCTCCTGCATCGGCCACGCCTGCCATCGGACACTCACCTTTTTCTGTGGTAACTGACCGCGGTGGTGTGAGTTTGCCACAGGTAACGAAACCGGCGAAATCACTGCTGTTGAACAGCGATAAATTAAATAACCCAATTGTTGAAATCAACTACCACCGACTCTACGATTACAACTATTTGTTAAGCACGCTGACAACAATAAGCAACACAGGCAAATTACAACTGTGGCTATGGATTGACACAGCGTCTGTGTTGTCGAATTTGTCGTCCATTACCAGAAGTATCCATCAGGCCATGTTTCAAAGGCTTTCTGAACTAGAGCCGAAAGCAGTTGTAGATTGGATAGTGCAACGTTCCAAAAATATCAGCAATAACAACTCTGATGTCCTACTTGAGGATGCCATTGCGGGATTCACACAGGCGCAACCCAAAGCAGCTGAAAATTTGCTGGCTGGACTAGAACAGTACGGTCAGCGGCAAGCGGCAAAGTCTGGCCTGCTAAAAGCGATCGGCAGAATCAACCCTGAACGCATACTCGGACAGTTAGCGAGTTACACGAATCATTCTGTTGTCAATGAGATTGTTAGCGAATGGGCAAAGAGAGATTTGTCGGCTGCCCATTACTGGCTGATGAACCGCGCAACCGGCGATGAGAAATCGATGTACGAGTTCGTAATAGTCGAGGAATTAATGAAGCAGGATACGAATGCAGCGCTTGCTTATCTAAAGCAGTCATCTGAAGAAGGACATAACGCCTGGGCTATCAGTCAGTATGGTCCCATGTTAGCTCAACACGACCCTCAGGCAGCACTTGACTGGGCACTGGAGAATGAGGATGCTGAGGTGGTGGAGCAAACTATGATAGAGCTCGCGTGGAGTTGGCCAGATAATGATTTGGCGACAATGCATATGCGCATTGAAAGTATTGATGACACTGCCTTAAGGGAACGCATCATTCTTGCCACATCTTCACGCATTCTAGATCAGTTTGCACAAAACGATTCAATGTCAGCCATGGCATGGATTGATACACTGAGCATATCAATGCAAGCAGAGATACGACCACAAGCTATCGCCAGGTGGTTCCAAAATGAACCATCAAATCCCTAATTGACAGCGATCGTTACGATCTTTGATGTAACTACCCTCTACTGACGATATTAATCTTGCTACATTTTCCAAATTAGACGGGCTGAAAAATATGAACTAATAATTGCGGCAATTCAGCATCGTTAGTCAATGATAATTCAGCAAAGAGTAGCTGAGCTAAACTTCCAGATCGTCGCGAAAAGTCAGGTACCAACCAGTTTTTTTCGCAATGCTGGCTGAGATGTAGACTCGCCAAGCCAGATATTGAAAAAACCCAGCGTAAAACGTTCATTAGCAATTCGGCCGACGCGCTGACCATTTCGATAGAACAGTGTGTGACCGTTTTCATCCCTGATTCCGGTGATGGTGGTCTTGGAATCTACGTCAGCAATAATGGGTTTCAACTGTCGCTCCCAGGCGACTAGCTCATCAGCGTCGAAAAGGCGCTGTTTTGTCATTTCATCAATGGTTGTGCTGACAATCTTGCTCCCTGACAGTTCGCGCAAATACGATAACGACAACGCAAACGGTTGCGTCTTTTCGAACTGACCGTCAGATGCGTAAAGACGAGCATCGAATACGTTCCATAACATTACCTTCATGCGCGCCTTGCCGACGAGTTCGGCATCAGCGACGTAGCGACCGGCTATGGCGACATCCGCACGCGCAAAACCGCTGACCAGTATTCCCACCAGCACCATGATGAACCGTATTTTATTCACGCATACCCCCCCCTGATTTTCACCCCGTAACACTAGCTGAGCGACACGTTGGTACTCATTGATACGTAAATCACGCCAAGTTGATCACTTGTCTATGCTCAAAGTGAGAATCAGTCCACCAACGACCTATTAATAGCCAACCCTGGCCAGGCACGGCACAGCACAGCACGGCACAGCACAGCACAGCACAGCACAGCACAGCACAGCACAACACAGCACAGCACGGCACGGCACGGCACGGCACGGCACGGCACGGCAATTATTGTAGTATCGGCGCACTACGCAGCATGCTGTGAGCCAGGACAACCACCTTATGCACAGAATGGCACCTTCTATTCAACCCGCCGATTGTTGTCAGGTTATCGAGTCAATGCAGGCGAACCTGGCTAACAGCCAACGTGTTTGAACTTGTTGCCATAGACCTCGATGGCACTCTGGTAGATTCCGTCGGTGATCTGCACGCAGCCATAGTATGCATGCAGAGGGCATTGGGTCGTCAGTGTTCAAGCGTAGACGACGTCAGGCATTGGGTCGGTAATGGAATTGAACGACTTGTTCATCGCGCATTGACTGGCAGTATGAGTGATGACGCTGATGCTCGGGTGTTTGAAAGTGCCATGGCTGAATTCCTATGTGCTTACGATCAGGCAAACGGAACTCTTTCAACGTTATACCCCGACGTTGCTGACGGTTTGGATTGGCTTTCAAGCCTCGCAGTGCCTGTCGTTGTAGTAACGAACAAGGCCCGGCGCTTTGCTCACCCCTTATTGGAAAAGCTTAACATCGGTCACTATGTGGATCACCTTGTGGCCGGTGATGATGTAGAGGCAAGGAAGCCCGCACCCGATGCACTGTTGCAGGCAGCGTTGCAATATAACGTTGAACCGACACGCTGCGTATTGATTGGCGATTCCATTACCGATATCAAAGCTGCCAGAGCAGCAGGCTTTACGGTTTTCTGTGTCAGCTACGGTTACAACCACGGCCAACCTGTTCGGCAACTGACAGATACCGATTGCCCTGATGCCATAGTCGATTCATTTAATGAACTACCCGGGTTGTTCAGTAGGCGTGTGTGATGTTACCTCGACATAGAGCTACCCGCATATCCGTACTTTTTACATCTATCGCGCATGAATACGCTGTTTTTCACGGATGTTCCAAATGATAATCCGCACGGTGGAACTATCTATACCACTGAAGATCACCAATACACAGACGTCGGACTGTAGTGTGCCGTTGCGCCGCACTTCTGTCTGCAGCTTATGCCTGCTCATTTAATCTATGCGGTAACTCCATGAAAAATACAGAACACGATATCTGGTTAGCTGGTGGGCTACGTACGCCCTTTGCCAAGATTGATTCAAAATTATCAAACTATGGTGCCATTGAACTGTCGGTGCGCGTCGCGCAGGCAATGACAAGCGAGCGTACTTTAAGTCGTCCAGATTTGATGATATGGGGAACGGTTGCACCCAATCTTGGGTATAGCAATATAGCGCGTGAAGTGTTGATGGATGCCCAATTAGATCAATCAATCCCCGCTTTTAGTACGACCATGGCATGCAG
>CALKXZ010000278.1 GCA_938003775.1 uncultured Granulosicoccus sp.
CCATAGCTATTGGCGCCCAGTAGTTTGCCGGCGGCTGTTCGCTTTTCATGTAATGGCGTATTGAAAATAATGTCAGTGCTAGCACTACAGGTTAGCCAGGCATTAGCTGATACTTCCATCTCCAGTTGACCCGGTGCCCAACCTGAGTGCCCCAGTAATATCAGGTGCTGCTCGGGTGGTTCGCCGCAGGCCAGTGCTTCCAAAATGTCGCGAGAGCTGGACAATGAAACACCACCATCGAAGTTTTGCGTGACCTCAAATTGCGGGCCGGGTGGGTGCAGTACCAGGCCGTGGCCCTCATCGACTGGCCCTCCACGCAAGACACCTTGTTTTTCCATGTGGGGCTCGCTTGGGGTTATGGACAATTGGGAGAAGACACCCCCAAGTGTCATGCCCAACTCTTGATTAATAATAACGCCAAACGCACCGTGTTCGCCGTGATCGAGTATGTACACCAATGAATCACGAAAGTCGGTGTCGTGCATCTGTGGCATCGACAGCAAAAAATGATGAGTCAGGTTCATCGAGGGCCGGTGGGTATTAAATATTGAACGGTAGGTTTGGTTATACGTTTAGGTGCTAATAACTAATGACAGAATCATTGGTTTGGAATTCCCACGTTCGCACGATATACAAAATATCGGTCTCCTCAGCCAACTGCCCTGTCATGGGGGCGAATGGCCCAGCCAGTTCCACAATTCGTACAGCAGCATCGTCCAGTAATTTGTGACCGGAAGATTCATCCACCGATACGCTTTCTATTTCACCGTTCTTGTAGATCCCAACAATCAGGATCAGCGCACCGGTCAGCTTTGCTCTGCGTGCCTCATCCGGGTAGTTCAGATTGCCAATACGCTCGACCTTTTCTACCCACTCGAACATATATTCGGCTGACGCTGTTTCGGTCGTGCTGGCGTTGATGTGTTTTTTCTTTGGACGTTTGGCAAATTCTTCCTGTTGACGTGCTATCTCCGCAGCCAGCCGTGCTATGTCCAAATTTTGTTCAATCAGTACATTGCCTTGTGGTGCTTTTATCTCCTCTGTTGCTTCCGTCGTCTCTTCGGTCTCTATCTCATCATTCGCAAATACCGCTGTAATGACATCCTCTGCGCTTTGCTGGGAGGGCTCGGGTGTGCTGGCCAGCATCGGATTCGGCGCTAACCCATCGGTATCGAATGCTTGGTCAGCAGCAAATGGTGCAGATGGACGCGTGTTTTCTTCGCTTTCACCGCCCCCATCCTGGGATGATTGAGCCAGGTATGCGGCCTCGTCGGGTGCTTTGCTGGTCGACTTCTGAACCAGAATGACTTCCAGAGCGGGCGGCGTACGCAATTCATCCAGAAACGGGCGAAAACTGACACCCAGCAATACGATAGCGTGCACAGCGGCCGCCACAAACAGCGCGATGGTCAGAACATCTGGTTGGCGGCTGGGTACAGAGACAGCGTTTGCTGTCATGAACGGTTCATGGCTGTTTCCACGGCATCAAGGTATCTGTCGGCGATACCAGGAGTATAGCCATTGCTGCTTGGAACAGCAGCGCCAGATTGTTCTTGCATGTAGGCATCCAGTTCACGCGCGCAGGTTGGGCTAGTCACATTAATTTCAGTCAGGTAGCTGCCAATCACATCTAGCCCGACGAACAGCAATCCTCGTTCCAGAAGGTAGGGCGACACTGCGTCAACAATTCGTCGCTCTTGGTCACCGATCGGCACTGGCACACCGCGTCCACCCGCCGCGATGTTGCCACGGGTTTCTCCCTGTGCTGGAACGCGTGCCAGTGCATAAGGAACGGCTTCACCGTTGACCACCAGAATTCGTTTGTCACCGTCCTTAATTTCAGGGATATAACGCTGCGCCATAATTTGCCGACGGTCGTTTAGGGTGGCGTGCTCGAGAATGATATTGATGTTTGGATCGTCAGGAGTTAGTCGAAAGATGCCTGCACCACCCATACCGTCCAGTGGTTTTATGATGGCGTCCCCGTGGTGTTTAATAAACTGCTTGAGACGGTCGGAACTCGTGGTCACTAGGGTCGGAGGACATAAATCACTGAACCAGGCTGTGTAGAGTTTTTCGTTCACATCGCGTAACGAGTTTGGTCTGTTGCCCACGTACACCCCTTCGGTCGCCGCGCGTTCTAACAGGTAGGTGGTATAGATGTAATCCATATCAAATGGTGGGTCTTTACGCATCAAAATAATGTCGTGTTCAGCAAGTGGCGCATCGACAGGTTCATCTGCTTCAAACCAGTGCTCATTGTTGTCAAAGACATGAACTTCTCGGCGCCGGGAAAAAGCCCGCCCTTGGTCCAGGTACATATCTTTTTGTTCAATGCTATGCACCGTCCAGCCGCGAGCGCTTGCAGCGAGCATCATGGCCAGTGTCGTGTCTTTGTAAGGTGCAATAGATTCAATTGGATCCATTACAACGCCTAAGGTAATACTCATAGAGGGAATTCAACCTGATAGTCTTCGCCACCAGTATCGCATGGACGAGCGATCACTGTGATTATCGTGCTCCGAACGTGACTACGAGGCCTCTAATCGGATACCCTTGGCACGGTAGCTAAGATGCCAGCGAGAGCTTTTAATGAACGCGTCAGATGACCGATCCGCCAGTCATTCCAAGTCCCGCCTGCACTCCGCCAGACGTGCGCAGAGAGCCGGTTTGACAGTCTTAATAGTAGATGACAGCCAGACGGTCAGGCGTACCGCCAGTGAGTATCTGAAGCGGGCAGGTTATGCGGTTATTACCGCTGTAGATGGCTTCGATTCGTTGTCCAAGGTTGTCGAATATCAGCCTGCCCTGATCTTTGTCGATATCATGATGCCACGACTCGATGGGTATCAGACTTGTGCGCTGATCAAAAACAATGCGCAGTACCGGGACACACCCGTTGTTATGCTTTCCAGTAAGGATGGTCTGTTTGATAAGGCCCGTGGCAGTATTGTGGGTTGCGACGCTCATCTATCAAAACCGTTTACAGAAGAGCTTTTGACAGCGGTAGTGAGCAAACATACCGGTGACTCGCGGCAGACCAAAGCAAAAGAGATAACCCCGGCCAAGCCGCTAGAAACCAGTGGGGCCTAGCCAAAATGAAGCAGAACCGGTGAGTCAACATATTTTGTTTGATGCAGGTGGCTTGGACTTGGCGGCACCGGCTGAACTGATCAAGGCCATTCATGAGACGCTAACTATTCAGTCGGTTGCCGGCACGAGAAAGTGGTTTCGCGGACTTGCGGTGGCTAATGGGAAGTTATTGCCTGTTACCGACATGGGTGCCTTTTGTGGGCGCCGGTCGTCGAGCGGTCGAACACTAGAGTTACATCCCCAAGCAGGGATTGCTGGTTTGCAAGTGGATGCCGTGATTGGTTTGAGCAATACACCTGTCAGCGATCTGCCGCCAACGACAACATCCCCCACTGTAAGTGGCGACACTAAATTGACGTTAACCGGGCGGGCTATTGTCCATAACGAACGAGTGCATCGTGTGCTTGATATCGCCGCGCTGGTGCAATCGCCGGCATTTCTAAATATTTCGCACGCCGACAATCAATCAAAGGTTCTCTAAATGCCTGCTGTAAAACCAAATAGCTATGAACGTCGTCTGGCTGTGCCGTTCGTCCTGTTGTTACTGGCGTTGTTAGCGTTGCTTGTATCATTGCTCGGACTAGCTAGAACAGCATCGATTACGGCTGTACGAATGGACGAACTTCAAGTGTCGTGGCAGGCAGTCCAGGATGGCTCAGTGGAGGGCAGTGAGCTGGTGGCGACCAATCGACTAATGAACCGTGCAAAAGTGCCGGTTCCTGCTGTGCAGAGCGCGGCGCAGTGGAGCCTTGGGCTAACCTTGGTCAGTCTCGCCCTACTAGCCTGGGTTGTTGTGGTTGCTCGCCGCGCCAATCGAAGCAATGTTGCAGCGAAGCAGGGGCGTGATAACCATGAACAGGCTGCCGTATTAAAGCTGATGGATGAGATAGCACCGTTAGCAAGCGGCGACTTACGGGTTCGCGCCTCGGTGAGCGATACACTGGCAGGCTCTTTGGCAGATGCGTTCAACTATGCCGTAAGTGAGTTGCGATGGCTGGTTGGCACCATGCGCCATTCTGCGTTGCAGGTGACCGAGTCGGTTGAACGTTCGCGTGAATCGGCCAAGGTTGTTGCACGCGCCTGTGCTGAACAATCGGGTGAAATTCACCGGTCATCGAATTTCTTGCTCTCCATGAGCGGTACGATGGCCGAATTGTCTGCAGATGCCGCTGATTCTTCTGTGGCTGCGCAGGCAGCTGTGGAGCAGGCTGAGCATGGCGTTCATGCGTTGGAAGCGAGTTTGAATCGTTTATCTGCCATACGGGATGAGGCTGATAGAACAACACGGCTAATGAACCGCCTGGCAGATAATGTCTCGGCGATTGATGATCGTGTCAGTGTGGTTGAAGAGGTCGCCAAGCGTACCGATTTACTGGCACTCAATACCACCATAAGAGCGTCTGCAGGTTCTTCCTCTTCATCGGTTACAAGTGCTGCTGCGGATCTGGGACAATTGTCTGACGAAGTGTCGCAATTAGCAGAAGTATTGGGGCAGGCCACACGTGACATTGGTTCGCTGACTCGTACGATCTCACAGGATGCAGCGGATACGGTGCAATCCATGGAACACACCACCGCACAATTGGTAATAGGCATGGAACAAACATCAGCGGCCAATATCGCGTTAACAGCTATTCATCGCGATTCTTTGTCACTGCGAGAATGCATCGTGACTATGGCGGATAAAACAGTTAAGCAGTCCGGCGTCGTACGGGAGCTTACTGCGAACATGGATGCGATTAACCGCATCACTAGCCAGACCGCTGAGGGTGTCAAAACTAACGCAGAATCGCTCAACGACTTGCAGGAACTTGCTGGGGAGCTGCGTCAGAGTCTGTCCGATTTTAGACTTCCTGCCAAGCCGTCAAACAATAGCGATGTACCGAGCCGGTTCGGTATGGGTAGGGATACCAGCGCATCCGATAGCGGTGCTGTCACTCAAGCGCCAAGCAAGGCTCGTCAGGCTGCGAATAGAGCTGTCATACATGAGTGATATGGGCAAGCTTGGCCCGCCCGCCGCTGCGGGTAGGGTGCCCGACTTCACGCATGAGGCCCTGGCGCATCTACAGATTCAAAGCGATGAATTCGCTCTGCATGTTCAAGCCTATCTTAATGAAGCATCGTCTATTCATCGCAAACAGCTTGACGAGGATTTGCATCGATTTCGTAATACGCTGGTGTTGCTGGAGAAAGGAGCTGCTGTCTATGTTGCCGAAGAACTCATCGCACTACTTAAAGCTGATGCGCAGGGCTTGCTGACTGACCATGGCGAGTTGACTCGTGTGCTGATGCTGGCTGCAGATCAACTCAGCGCTCACGTAGCTTTACTGCAGAAAAATGGCGACCTTGATAACGCACTGCCACTATTACCACTGGTCAATGATAGTCGGGCTTGTCGTGATGAATCCTTGTTATCCGATGCGTTGGTCTTAGCTGCCGGAATAGAACTGCCTGTATCACCAACTGCGGCTGAACAACATGACCAGTGGATATTGCAGCGTCGTGAGTGGGTCAGTCAAGCTACCCAGGTTCATATGTCATTTGCTCGAAGCCTACTGCATTGGTGGCGAGTAGGTGAACCCAATGGTGCTTTGGCGCTGGTTACTCAATTAGACGAACTAGTATCGTTTTGCTCACAGCGCGCCTGTCTCTCGTCGCTCGTACCGTTGTTTCAATCAGCGTCTTTGGTTGCTAGTGCGATCGCCGAGCAGGCACTGAGCGATGGTCCTGCCTTACGTAGCTTGTTTGCACAGCTAGAGCGACATATTCACCGCAGTGCTCGCATTGAATACATAGACGACTTACTGCCCGGAGATTTGCTGCGAAACTATCTTTATTATGTGGCACAAATTGAATCTGATGGTCCCACCGCGCTTGGGTTACGCAGACAATTCAGATTGGATCGAGTTAGGCAGGCGGCACGAGTTAATGACAGTCACTCTACACCGACAATCGGCGTGGGGTATCACCTGGCTCGAGCTATCCGTAGCAACATCGCGGTTGAATCAGAAGCCTTGCGTCACTGGCTCAATGAGTCACCAACCAATGTCGACCAACCAAGAGTTGTTCGTTTGCGTGTTCGGTTAGCTCAACTCGAACCGGTACTGACGCTCATGGGTGAGCCGGAGGCGCTGGTATGTTTGCAGAGTATCAACGCTGACCTTGCGTTGTTGGAGGGCAGCGCACAGCCAGATAGCGCAATGAAGCATCGTTTGGCTCAGTCACTGCTGACTCTGGATGCCTTGCTGGACAATTCTGCCAGACACAGTATAAAGCAACATTCGAATGCGGAAGATTTATCCGAATTACACAGCGAAAACATATTTGTCAACAGAGCTATAGACGCCTGCCTGCGTGTGGCGCGTGATTCGCTTCAGGAGGTTGCCAATACATTGGGCGATCTGTTACCCGTAGGCGCGCTGCCAGCGGGCCAGTGTCAGGCGTTGACTCGTGAAATTCTTAGGCTCGATCTGGCATTGCAATTATTGCCTCTTCCGCTACTCAGTCCGTTGTTGCAAGGGTTGAGTCATGCGCTGACTGAGATCCAGCGTAGCGGACGAGGTCCCAGTGGTGCAGACTCCGCTGACCACGATGCCACGCACAACACCGGTACAAGTCGCAACAGCATTTCCGCGCAAGTTGGCTTACCGCCGGATGAACCTGTCCAACAGGAATTAGCAACATTGCTGGTGTCGATTGACTACTACCTTGGGTGTGTCTTACAACCACACGCGGCTGCGGATCAATTGTTGTTGGATGCACGGAGTTCATTGCAGCGATTAACGGGGTTGTTAAGTGCTAAACAAGCTCGCGTTGCTGTGGTTCAAACGCAAACATCCAGTGAACCCCGCGTGGCGACATTCTTACCACATATGGATGCACTGGGTACGGCTCTGGTTACTTATCGCCATGAAAGTGGATCCTCAGTTGAATCAGTGAGGGATGCATTGCAGGCATTTGCGCGCGAATCCGCTAAGGGTTCTTCGGCACCACTACAACAGCTTTCATCAGCAGCCTTTGAATGGTTCGAAAAACGCTCGCCAGAAGTCATCAGCCTTGGTCGCGTATTGAGTGCGGACGAATTGGCCACACTGGATGAAATTCATGGCGTCATCCCGCAGTTAATTGACCAATGGCTCAGTGACTCCGAGAGCATAAGAGGTTTCGATGAGCTAATTGATAGACTGACTAGTGAATACATAGCTGAAGCTTCTGCCGATCCCACTAACATCGGCACACTGACGCTTAATGTGGATGATGACCTGTTAAGTGACTCAATGGATGGGTCATCAGCTGTTGCATTTGATAATACCTTGCAGCATGTTTTTTACCATGAATGTATCGGTCATTTAGATGATCTGCAAAGTGCGGTGCAAGTGGCCCTTCAACCCAGTGCTGCTGTAACCACGCGTTTACCGACAGAACAGATGCTCAGGGCACTGCACACGCTGACCGGCAGCGCGCAGAATGCCGATGCACATAGAATTGTTAGCATTGTTCAGCCGTTGCAGCGTGCCGCTTTGGCCAAACAGCGGTTGGGTGAATCGTTTGATGCCACTCAGACTCGTTATATTGGGGATCTGATCATGGCGCTACGAGCGCATCTGGATTCGCTGACAACAGGCCATCCAGTTGCGCCTAGTGTGCGGTTGGTCGAACAGCAGCTAACTGCGTTTTTAGCAGCAGCTATACCCGGCAGTGATGGCCACGATAATGGTTTGAGCATGGCCCCGAATGTCCGTTCCATCGATGATGTTTTTACTGAAGAGGCCAGTGAGTTATTAGAGCGTCTGAGGCTGACGGTTTACCAGCCAGAAGCTCAAAACAAGGCTGTACAGGATTCTTTGTCGATGTTGCATACGCTCAAGGGCAGTGCGCATATGGCAGGGCGAACCAACGTTGCTGAAACGGCACACGCACTGGAGAGTCAGGTTCAGGACCTAACAGAACTGCAGGCGCGCATGACTGCCCTTAAAGTCGGTTACCTTGAACTCAATAATATTCTGTCTCAGGTAAACGTGCGCAAAGCCGTTGCAGTGACAGAACATACAACTCATGAAACCAACGTCGGTATGCCATTGGGTGATACGTTACAAGTCTCAGACTCAGCCTTCGACACATTGCTCGATCTGGCGACCGATGCCACGGTCAATCAGGCGCGATTGAGTGATGAGCTGGCACGTTTGCGAGAGGTCTACCAAGATCTAGAGACGACTACGTTGCGTTTTAGTGAGCTAATGCAGTCGAATTTGAAGAAGCCTGTTGCACCGTTCACTGAGATGTTTGCTGACCTGGATGCAGCCCGTGATGTTATGCGAAGAGCCTTGCGTCAGGCTGAACGTGAGCAGCAGCAAGCGTCTCGTGCCAGTGCTGGTTTGCAACAGAGTCTGATTCGCAACCGACTTATTCGTGTGGATGAGACGCGTGAACGGCTGACGCAGATTATGCAAGATGCCGCGCAAACCATGAACTGCGAAGTAACCCTAGTGCTCGACGGCGGGGAAGTGACGCTGGATCGGGTGTTATTCAGGCAGTTGCAAGCACCGCTGGAGCACCTGACGCGCAATGCTATTGTTCATGGTATTGAACCTGCGGCTGAGCGCATTAAGGCGGGGAAATCGGCGGCTGGTCAGCTGACTTTGTCTGCACAACTCGATGGAACAGATCTAGTAATCAGTTTTTCAGATGATGGCCGCGGCATTGATAAAGTCGCTGTAAGCGCACTGTTGGAAGCGCGTGGTGAGTCACCGGTGGAAACACTCGAGGACTTGCAACGATCACTCTTTTCTTCTGGTTTCTCTAGTGTGGAATCACCGACAGCATTGGCAGGGCACGGACTTGGATTGTTCGCCGTGCAAGCTGCGGTTGAGCAGCTGCGTGGCCATGTGCAATTATCAACCGAACCCGGTGTCGGCTTGCAGATTACTATGCGCATACCACAACGCATAGTGGTGAATCAGGTCGTGCTGGTGGAAAGTGAAGGGTCGTTGTTTGCGTTACCGGTCAGCCAAGTGGATGCTGTGCGTCTGGCCGGTGTAGGCGCAGAGATACCCACGCGTTACCATCGTGTGCGCTTGGCACAGTTACTATCGCAGAGCTCTGTGGCGACTAAGAGCTCGGAGCAGACACTCACTACCATTTTGGTCTCAACCAGTGGTGAGTCTCTCGCGCTGGAGGTCGATCTCATTATTGGTTACCGCGAATTAGTGACGCAGGCTCTCGGACCACAGCTATCATCGCTATGCCGGTTTACCGGTGGTAGTGTTCTCTCTGATGGCCGGCAAGTGCTTATCGTTGACCTGAATCGTGTGACAGAGATGCGAAGTGCTCAGCATCGATCGAATATGCTGGCGGCACGTGAGTCACTCAGGCCAGTAGCGTTAATTGTTGATGACTCGCTAACGATGCGAGTTGCTGCGCAGACGGTATTGCAACGATGTGGCATCGCGGTGCGGCAAAGTCGTGATGGAATCGAAGCATTGGATAGTATGGCGCTGGCGTTGCCAAACCTGATTATCCTGGATATAGAAATGCCGCGGCTCGATGGTAGAGATTTTCTGAAACGAGTACGTGAACAATACGGTGATGCTTGTCCACCGGTGATTGTCACCAGCAGCCGTGATGATGCAACTAATCGAGACCAAATGGCAAAGCTTGGTGCAGTACGATTCCTAACAAAACCCTACACTGACGCCCAGTTACTAGACGCCATAGAAAGCGCGGGATTACGCTTGCCTGATCTAACGATTGCCTGATTGGTATTACTTGTCTGAGCAGCCACACACGTTGTGAGTCAGTGCAACTAACTGGTTAAAATACGCTTTTCGGCCTCAATACAGGCTTGCTATTGGTCGATACTCGGGTATTATTGGGAATATTATCCCAATTTAAGCATGAGAGTATCTGCCATGTCATTGCCCTACAAGTTGGTTGCCGCTGCCATTGTCCCTACTGTGCTAGCCGCCTGCAGCTCCGATTCAGTGCAGCCTGCCACGCCAGGTTCCGACAGTGATGGGTCGTCGATTGAAGCTCGGCGCCTGGAAACTCTGGATAGCCATCAATTGTTTCTGGACGCATTGCGCGCTGGGCTGATTGCCCAGTCAGGGTACTATGGCAATCCAGTGGCGTTGGATGTGGAAAATATACCGCTACCCACTGATTCGCCGGTTGCGCCTAGCGCGTCAGAGTCGGGTAGTGATCAGAGCACCCATATTTCTGACTCTGCTGGTAATGATGTAACCAGTACCAATATTCAGGAAAAAGGTGTCGATGAGCAGGACTGGGTCAAGAACAGTACAGATGGCTTGCATCTCTATGTGCTGAACAGCGCTTATGCGCAATTGAACCCACTGGGTGGCCCGGAAGGTATGCAAGAGGAAACGGCGCTTATCGATATTCCCGACGTTGATCCGGTGCAAACATCTTCGTTCGCGCCACAAACATTCCAGACGAGCTTACGTATCTTGCAATTGGATGCTGATACTCCGGATGTCTACAGTTTAAAGGACTTGCAAATTCCACTCAGTGGTCGGCAAACACAAGGTTTCTATTTGTATGAAAATGGTAATAGCCGTACAGCCTATCTAAGTTCTAGCGGTGCCAACTACTGGGCAAACTGGTCAAATTCTACAGCGTTCGCTGGACAGGATAGTGTGATATCGCGGGTCGATGTAACAGACCCTGCAACGGCTTCTATAACAGGTACATTCAGAATCGACGGACAAATAGTTTCTAGTCGACGTATTGGCAAGCACTTGTTTTTTGCATCACGCTTTTTCCCAAACCTTCCCGGTGAGCAGCCCTGGACGCAAAGCCCCGAACAATGGCAGCAAACAGTAAACAACGCCGAATTGACCCACTTACTTCCTCGTTATAGTAATGACGGTTCTGACAATACAGCCCTACTGATTGATCCAGCGAATTGTTTTGTCAGCAAAACCAACAATGCACACTATTCTCCCGACATCATCACGCTGGGTGTGGTTGATCTTGAAACGTTACAACTAACCGATAGTGAATGCTATCTGGGTGCCAGTGAAACGCTATATGCGTCGCCAGAATCGGTGTTTCTCGCCACGACTCAATACGATTATGCCACCGGTCCTATCAGTGAGAACGGCGAGGTTATTGATGTGGATAATGGTGTTTTCCCTGCTGACATTATCTGGTCTGATCCGCGAGTCAGCACCGATATACATCAGTTTGATATTGATAACGGTCAGCTTGTCTATGCAGGTTCAGGCAGCGTGCGTGGTCACTTAGGATGGAATGCATTGCGCAAGCCATTTCGTATGAGTGAGAAAGATGGCTATCTCAGAGTGGCAACATTTAATGACAGACAAGGTGTAGATCAGAGCCCCATATTGATGACGGTGCTCCGCACCACTAATGCGGGAAACTTGGACACGGTGTCGGTGTTGCCCAATGAGAATCGGCCAGCAGCCATTGGCAAACCTGGTGAGCAGCTCTATGCGTCACGATTTCTCGACGACCGCGCTTACCTGGTGACTTTCCGCCAAACTGATCCACTGTATATTATTGATCTATCCAATCCGGCTGACCCACGTGTTGCTGGGGAGTTGGAAATTGAGGGCTATAGCGATTATCTACAGCCGGTAGGGCAGGATTACCTGCTAGGTATAGGTCGGGATGCTGTGGCTGCGCCGGGCAATGTGGGTAATGGTAGAGGAGCACTGGTTCAGGGTATTAAACTATCACTGTTTGATGTGAGTAACCCGGCAGTGCCGACCGAGGTCCAATCAATACGAGTGGGACAGCGTGGCACTGAATCTCAAGCTCTGACAGACCATCGTGCCATTACTATTCAAGCGGCGACTGACACCCACCCAATGCGCGTCAGCTTTGGTATTGAAGTTAACGGTGAAGCTTCACCCGGTGCGCCAGCACCGGGTACTGCAAGCGTGTATTACCCATGGAGTTACACGGGGCTGCACGGTTTTGAAATTCAAACAGGAGCCAACGCTGGCATTGTGTCGCAAGGTGCGCTAGTCGTGGCTCGTGGTGAAACCCCAGATGATCACTACTATCGACGTATTGAGAATGATCGGGTGGTTATGGTGAACGATGCAACTTTCTATATCCGCGGTGCCAGCGTATACGCTGCATCATGGCATGACCTGGCCAATCCAACCCCTGCATGTTAGACAAAGGCGATAGCCCTGTCTGTTGATGTCGCTATTCCAGCGAGTTGAGACAATTGCTGCGCGGTATCACCTTCGGCGGTGATTGGCATGCAAGGTGTGTTGTATTGGTTTCCTAATCAAGCCTAAGCCAGCTATGCAATAATCAACCAACTGGTGCGCGCAGACCCGTGCACATTGCGTTTAATTGTTGGAGTCAGGCTTTTTCATATGCGGATCGGAATCATTGGGGGGTCAGGCTATACGGGTGTTGAGCTATTAAGGCTATTGTCAACGCGTGACGATATCGACATCGTATTCATCAGTTCCCGCGCGCAGGCCGGTAACCGTGTGGACGCCTTGTTTCCCAGTCTGCGCGGTCATGTGGATCTGCTGTTCTCAGATCCAGATGCAGTGCGTGGTGCGCAGTGTGATCTGGTGTTCTTTGCCACTCCGAATGGTACAGCAATGGTTCAGGCACCTGCCTTGCTAGATGCGGGTACAAAGGTGGTGGATCTCTCAGCGGACTTTCGTTTACAAAATATTGCTGAATGGGAACGTTGGTACGGCATGCAGCATACGAGTCCGGACTGGGTTCAACAAGCGGTTTATGGTTTGCCTGAAATGTATCGAGAATCCATACGCACGGCTCGCTTAGTTGCGAACCCCGGCTGCTATCCCACAGCTGTTCAGCTCGGGTTTCTGCCACTGATTGAGGCTGGTGCTGTCCAATGTGACACTTTGATAGCTGATGCCAAGTCCGGTATTACGGGGGCAGGTCGAGGTGCATCGGTGGCCAATCTGCTGGCTGAGGCGGCGGATAGTTTCAAGGCATACGCGGTGCAGGGTCATCGGCACTTGCCTGAAATAGAACAAGGGTTGGCAAACATGAGTAGTGCTCCAGTGAACCTGACTTTCACGCCACACTTGTTGCCGGTTATTCGCGGCATCCATGCAACGCTCTATGCCAGACTCACACGCGACATTGATTTACAGAGTTTGTTTGAGGAGCGCTACCAGGATGAGCCTTTTGTGGATGTCATGCCAGCAGGCACGCATCCGGAAACCCGCTCTGTTCGAGGGTCAAATGTATGTCGTTTAGCGGTGCATCAACCGCAGGGACGTCATACCGCCGTGGTGTTAGCCGTTGAGGATAATCTGGTTAAGGGTGCAGCAGGACAAGCAGTTCAGAACATGAACCTGATGCTCGGTTTACCCGAAACTGACGGCTTGCTCCAACCAGCCTTAATGCCGTGACTGTACACTTGTGTCAACAACTGACATTTACGGTGAGCATCGTTCCGGGTATCGACTTTCCTGCGGCAATAGTCGGCTCGCGTTTCGTTTAGACCCGACATGATGTCAAGCCTGTCGGTACGTTATCTGAAAGTGCTGCTGGGTGGTCTGTGCCTGGTGGTGGTTTGGATTCTGGGCATGCATCAGGGGCAGGATAAGGCGACTGAAATCGTTGCGCTTGCGCGTACCGCCGAGCAGGCACAGGCTGCTCAACAGAACGCCCGATATCAGCGTGCATTGGATGAAGCAACGCAGCAACTTGATCGCATCACTCGAGATAGGGATGTGGCAACGGCTCGTGCAGCACAGTTACAGAAAGTCCTGGCAGAACGTTTGCAGCAGTCAAGTCAAGATGCGGCAGAGTTATCGCTGTATCGGCGTATTGCTGGTACTGAATTACAGCGAGGATTACAGGTTGATCAAGTTCAATACGATGCGCACTCAGTGCCCGAAAAGCTGGCAGTAACACTGATTCAATACCGCGGTCGTGATCGTGTCTCTGGCCATATCGGCGTGTCGCTCGTGACCACCGATCAAGGCGATGAGTCACGTTGGGTGGTAACTAACCCGGCGTCTGAGGCCTTGTTCGAATTGGAACCGGGTCAACCTGTGCCTGCGGTCATACCGTTTGACCTCCGATTTTTCCAGACGCTATTGGTATCGGTCGGAGATGTCTCCACTATCCACCCAGATTCTGTCGAAATCACTATTCAGTCCGCACTCGAAGGCCAGGAGGCCACCGTCCAGAGAATTGGCTGGGGTGAGGTGGGGGAAATAGTTGACTAAATTGCTAGGTCAAGTAAACTACCAGTAACGCGAATGAGAGGAATTCCCAATGAGTGCTGAAGTCAATATCGACGACTTCGAAATGCCGGATCCGCTAGTGTTCACCGAAGCGGCGGCATTGAAAGTCAAGGAGTTGATTGTCGAGGAGGGCAACCCTGACCTGATGCTTCGGGTATTCGTATCCGGTGGTGGATGCAGCGGGTTCCAGTACGGCTTCACATTCGATGAGGTGGTTAACGATGGGGATACTGAAGTTAAGAAAGAGGGCGTGAAGCTGCTGATCGACCCCATGAGTTTTCAGTACCTCACAGGTGCAGAAATCGATTACACAGAAGGTCTGGAAGGGTCTCAGTTCGTTATTCGCAATCCCAATGCAACAACGACCTGTGGTTGCGGCAGTTCGTTTTCCGTCTGATTGTTCAGATCAGGTGCTGGCTTGCGCTGAACACAACGGCCAAGTTTAGGCCTCAGAATCAGACTCCTTTATACAGAGTCCATCAGGCCACTGGAATCCAGCTTTAGCGCGATGACGATATTTCCCTCTACGCGATCTATTTCGCGATTCGGCAGTTTTATTCGGAGCGTGACGAGTCTGGCTTGGCCAGATCGTCTGCGACCGTGTTAAACGCTGTCAGCTGGTTGGTGGTATCGCTCTGTAAAACACTGCGCATTTGCGCACTCATTTCATCAGCAGTGTTCTTCAGCTCCTGAAGATATTTCGAGTCAATCGGCTGTGCCGCAGGTAGCTCCACTTTTAGTGGGTCAATTTGCTTGTTGTTGACGCGGAATTCGTAGTGTAGGTGTGTGCCCGTGACTCGGCCTGAATTGCCTACGTATCCAATAACGTCGCCTTGTTTTACCCGGCCACCGACTTTGGATTTACTGGAGATCTTAGACATGTGGGCATACAGGGTGCTGAACTTTTTACCGTGCTGCAAAATGACTGTGTTGCCATAAGCGTTTTTGGTGCCAGCAAATTTGACCTTACCATCGGCTGTGGCATAAATTGGTGACCCATACGGCGAGCCGTAGTCTACGCCTCGGTGTGCGCGAATCTGGTGAAGCACAGGATGCAGGCGGTTGGGGTTAAATTTAGAGGTGATCCTTACAACATCCACTGGGTGTCGCATAAATGTACGCCGCTTAGACTGGCCGTCCGGTGCGTAGTAGCCGGTTACGCCATCGTCAGTGGTGAAACGAATAGCGCGATAGGATTTACCGCCGCGAACGAATTCCGCTGCCAGAATGTCACCGTCGCCAATGTAGCTACCGTCTCGGTAAAGTCGATCATAGACGAGGCTGAACTGATCACCTTTGCGGATGTCTCTGGCAAAATCCAGTTCCCATTGGAAAATGTCCGCCAATTCCATGATGGTGGATTGTTTTAGATTGGCTTGCTCGGCGGCTAAGTACAGGGATTGTTCAATAGTGCCAGAGGTAACCACTCTCTCCTTTTCAACGGGAAGGTCGATAGAGGCAATGGCAAAATCATTGTCTGACCGGCGGATGGTTATGCGCCTATCATCACCCACACGAGCCTTGAGACTGTGAAAATCACCATTGGGTAACTGGGAGATTTCCAGTTTTTGCCCGACATCAAGTCTGGACAGGTGTTCTTTGACGATGTTGTCAGTGAGAAGTTGGGGCATTTGGTCAATTTTGACGCCGTGATCATTCAAAATACCCGATAGCGTATCGCCAGCGGCTACAGCCACTGTTGTGTTCGACGCACCTTGTGGCGATAACGCTTTTTTACGAACAGCGGCAAGCGAAGGATGTTCAATCAGTGCTGGGAGCGTTTCCGTGTTTGCCAGGGCGAGCGTTGTTTCCGACTCATAAACAGGATTATCGATTGAATCCTGGTCAGTGGGAGTGGAATCTGTGCCGGTGGTTATCGATTGGTGTTCAGGTTTTGATGTGAGTGTGTGCGATAAAGGACTCGGCTGTGAATCATTTCCCAAACGTTTCGTGGTTATTGGGTGTGCATCTGACATTTGTTCTGCCAGTGCATCAGCAGCATCATCAAAGAAAAAATTGGGTGGGGTGATACTCGCCTGAACAATAACCGGTGCTGGGTCCACTACATCTTTGCCTGTGCTTGCGGTTGTCCAGAAAATACCACTACCTATTAAAGCCAGAGCAACAGACAATTTGCCAGCGTGCTGAAATCGCGGGGGTTGAACGGCTGTGGATAGACGAACGGCGCCAGAGCCATTGGAACGTGTGGGGCCAGAGTATGCTTTGAGAGATGATCGTCTCACACCGCGATCAGCTCGGCTGTGGCGCGACCGATGCTCAGCATTTTGAGCATAAAAACGCCCATGTTGGTCAGGGTGGCCAGTTGGCTTGCTGCGCGTACTTGCAAACGTTCCTGGCGAGAGGTCCACGCAATGCGGACGGAATTGAGCGTATCTATTAGTCAACGCGAGTGCCCGTTCGTAGGTTGGTTTGAGTTCATCACGCTTTTTTTGGTTATAGTCGCATTCGCGATCGCCAGCGCTAACAATAAGTGTAGAACAACTGCGCAATAAATTGGCTGTCATTCGTGGGGCATGTCTCAGATTTTTTGTTAATAATTGAGACTTGTTTAGCGTTTTATCTGTTTAACGACCAACCTAGCCTTAGCGGCATTGAGCTCACCATGTCTGAATTACCCACCACCAGTGTCAGTATTGACGATCAGATGGCGTTAATTTCACGTGGGGCGGACGAAATTCTACTTGAAAGCGAATTGCGCAAGCGCTTGAGTGAGGGACGACCATTGCGTATCAAGGCGGGGTTTGATCCCACTGCACCTGATTTGCATCTTGGGCATACCGTGTTACTGAACAAGATGCGACAGTTTCAGCAGTTGGGTCATCAGGTTATTTTTCTCATCGGCGATTTTACCGGGCGCATAGGCGACCCCAGTGGTAAAAATGCAACAAGACCGCCACTTGATGACGAAGCGATCATTGAGAACGCCAAAACCTATGAGGCGCAGGTTTACAAGATATTGGATCAAGAGCAGACGGAAGTCAGGTTCAATGCTGAATGGTTTGGCTCTATGTCCGCCAGTGATCTTATTCGGTTGGCCTCCAGACAGACCTTAGCGCGCATGCTTGAGCGAGACGATTTCGCTAAGCGATATCGTGAGCAACAACCCATTGCGTTGCATGAATTCCTGTACCCAATGGTGCAGGGATATGACTCGGTTGCTCTGAAGTGTGATGTGGAGCTGGGCGGCACCGACCAAAAATTCAACTTGCTTATGGGGCGTGAACTTCAAAAGGGTAATGGGCAGCTGCCACAAATTGTGTTGACTATGCCTTTGCTGGAGGGTCTGGATGGTGTTCAGAAAATGTCCAAGTCATTGAATAACTATGTGGGTGTCGATGATGCGCCAGATGAGATGTTTGGCAAACTCATGTCTATTCCGGACAACATCATGTGGCGGTATTTCGAACTACTGAGTAAGAAGTCCAATGAGGACATAGCCCGACTCAAGCAGTCCGTGGAAGAGGGCATGAACCCTAGAGACATTAAGTATGAGTTGGGTGTTGAGATGGTGGAGACTTATCACGGTGCAGCCGCGGCATTAGCAGCAAAGGAGGCGTTTATACAAAGATTTCGCCAAGGACAGCTTCCTGAGAATCTGGAAACTGTGTCTTTAAGTGCCGGTTTGGACGGACGAGCAATTGCCAACGTGCTGGTAGATGCCGGTTTGACCGCTAGCACCTCAGATAGTCATCGCATGATTAAACAGGGCGCCGTCAAGATTGATGGGGAGCGGGTTGAGAATGGCAAGTTTTTGATGTACCCCGGGGTTGAAGTCGTCTTGCAGGTAGGAAAGCGAAGAGTGGCGCGGGTTTCTTTGTATGAGCCGAGCTGAGGGATACTTTTCAGCTCAATATCGTGCTTATTCGGACGTTAACTGTGGTCTCGGTGAGCTGCCGTCACTGAGCGCTGAAGCATCTATTCCGAATGGTCACCGGTGCTGGTTACAGCGCTGTTAATTTATTTTAAGAAAGCTCTTGCGTTTTTATTCTGAAGTCTTAGAATGCACGTCCCCGCAGCGATGAATCGGGCGCTTTCGAGCGATCTTTTTGGTGCTGAGAGGACTGAAGAAAAGAGGTATTTTTATGGCTCTTTTCAAATTGTTCGTGGTACACTCCTCGGACTCGGCAGACACGAAGTACTTTCAGGTGTTTAGCCCGCTCTTTTACAATGGAATCAAGTAATTTAAAGGGGTGCTTGGGTTATATCGGTTGCTTTTGGCAATAGATGTAAACGAAGTACCTAGCTTAAGCTTTAATTGGCTGTTTTTACCTTCGCTTTTAGGAGACTGGGTGGAAATGGTTTAGCTTGGGTTTGGACCTTCGTTCAAAAAGTTAGTGTGCTGAAGAGCACTCGGTTGGTTGCTTTAGGGTGATTGGCTGAAACGCTATATTTTCGAACTGAAGAGTTTGATCCTGGCTCAGATTGAACGCTGGCGGTATGCTTAACACATGCAAGTCGAACGGCAGCATGACAGAGCTTGCTCTGTTGATGGCGAGTGGCGGACGGGTGAGTAACACTTAGGAATCTATCCAGTAGCTGGGGATAACGTGGGGAAACTCACGCTAATACCGAATACGCACTACGGTGGAAAGAGGGGGATCTTTCGGGACCTCTCACTATTGGGTGAGCCTAAGCCGGATTAGCTAGTTGGTGGGGTAATGGCCTACCAAGGCGACGATCCGTAGCTGGTCTGAGAGGACGATCAGCCACACTGGGACTGAGACACGGCCCAGACTCCTACGGGAGG